>URIN01000037.1 GCA_900547915.1 uncultured Clostridium sp.
CGGAGATGTGTATAAGAGACAGATATAAACGAAAAAACACAGAACCTATCAGGCGGAGTTAAGCAGCTGCTCGCGCTTGCCTGCGCCGTTTCTGTTAACCCCCGTGTTTTGCTTCTGGACGAGCCGTGTTCCCAGCTTGATCCCGTTTCTGCAATGAATTTCAGGGATGCTGTTTTGAGGTTAAACAGGGAAAAAGGTGTAACGGTTGTAATGTGTGAACATTCATCAGCAATGCTTGGCAGAGCAGATAAAGTACTTTTTCTTGAAAAAGGGAAAGCTGATTTTTGCGGCAGACCCGATGAGTTTGCACACTTTTTGACAAAGCAAAAAAATGGTATGGCTCTTATGTTACCTGCGTATACAAGACTGCTAAAAAGCAGAACGCTTGATTTTGCCGCCGCGCGTGAAGAAATTAAGGATGTTAAAGAAAAGCCTGCTATGGAATATCCAGCCGCAGAAGTATCCGTTTCTGTAAAAAAGCTGGCGTTTGCTTATAAAAGAAATGCTCCTGATGTTCTTTTTGGTACAGACTACAAAGCGCAGGTGGGCAGAATAAACGTGATAGTGGGCGCAAACGGCTGCGGAAAGACCACTTTGCTCAAATGTCTTGCTGGTGTTCTAAAACCTTACGGCGGAAAAATAAAGAAAAGCGGTAAAACGGCTTATTTGCCACAGAATGTTTACACGCTGTTTCTGAGTGATACCGTCCAAGATGAAATACAAAATGATGAAATATTGAGCCGCTTTTCTCTTGAAAAACTAAAAAACAGAAATCCGTTTGATCTAAGCGGTGGAGAGGCTCAGCGCCTTGCACTTGCAAAAATAGAGCAAACGGGTGCGGATATACTTTTACTTGATGAGCCTACTAAGGGCACGGATGCTGTTTTCAGGTGTCAGCTTGCGGAAATTTTGCAATCGTGGTGTGCTATGGGCAAAACAGTCATACTTTCCACACATGATCTGGAATTTGCTGGCAGGTATGCCGATAATGCAGCCTTTCTCTTTAACGGACAAATTGTTTCAGCAGCGCCGCGCCGCCGATTTTTTGCCGCTCTTGATATTTACACAACGGCTCTTTCTGCGCTTACTGAGGGCAGAATAGTCTCTGTTGATGACGCGGAGGTGGGCGATGAAGAGTAAAGGAAACGCTCTGTTTTTCGCGTTTATAGTCATAGCACTTGTTTTCCTTGCACTTTGGCTTATATTCTTTTCAGACTCGGCGTCTTATTATCTTGCTGCCGCAATTATTCTTGTGCTTTCACTACTGCCGTTTTTCTTGGTGTATGAAAAATCAGCACCTTCGGCAGGCGAGATTGCACTCGTTTCAGCACTTACTGCGCTTGCAGTTGCATCGCGCGCCGTGTTCTATCTTATCCCGCAGTTCAAGCCGATAGGCGCAGTCGTTATTGTCTCGGCCGTATGTCTTGGCGCGCGTCGTGGATATATCATAGGAGCTCTTTCAGCTTTTATTTCTAATTTTATTTTCGGGCAGGGCGTATGGACGCCTTTTCAAATGGTTGCGCTCGGCCTTGTTGGTTTTGTTTCGGGTCTAATATTTAAAAAGGTAAAAACCAACAGATGGCTTCTTGCGCTGGTTGGATTTATTCTTACTTTTGCGCTTTACGGCCTTGTTACGGATTTGTGTTCCGTGCTCACAATGCTGAGTGAATACACTGTTTCGGGCATAATTGCCGTATATGCGGCAGGCGCGCCTTTTTCGGCGGTGTTCGGCGGCGCAACGGCATTGTTTCTGCTCCTCTTCGGGCAGGAATTTATAAAAAAAATAAACCGTGTTATTAATAAATACGGAATTTTGGCAGGTGAAAATTATGAGTAATAAAAATACTGACGTAATGGAAAAACTTTCCACTTTTGCTTTTACAATGTCTATTATAGGCATATGTACGATAGGTATTTGCCCCGCTTTTGCAGCAATGGGTATAGCCGTGCCTCTTGTCATGAAGCAAAAGGGAGTGAAAATTTCAAAGCAGGCAGAAATGAAAAACAAGAAGGCAATTATCGGCGGTGTTATAGCGCTTTGTCTTTTCGTTGTTGATGTTATTCTTTTGCTCATTTTTAAAGACAAGTTCTAATTAAAAGATAAGTTCAAAGTCCTCGTCCTTCAGCAAAGTATGGTACAAATTGAATTTTGCTTAAGCAATATTACTGTTTGTAACTTTGAAAAGGGCGGGGACTTTATTTTTTGTGTTAATTTCAACAAAAATATATACAAATAGTAAAACTTGAACGTACAAACCGTAATCAGGGACGGCATGATTTCTTGTTTTTATATCTGTACTTCTTATTTTTGTATCTAAAATAGACGGAATTCGATTGAAGCGGTCTGTAAAATGGAAATATATGAAAATTGTGCATTATCAATAAAAAAATATTGGCTGCTATATGAATATTTGACAAATATGCAAATAAAATCGTCTATTGCTTGTTGAATTCTTGACATTTTAAAATTACAAATATATAATTGAATATGCAGACGGTCTGTTTGACCACGCGTATTTTGCTTAAAAAAGGAGAGGTTTTAATGAAAAAAAGCAAAAGACTGCTTAGTGTTTTTCTTGCAGTTGTAATGCTGCTTTCCTCATTGACGGTTGGCTTTTATGCCATAGCCGCAGATGATGGCTCCTCGGCTGATAGTGCCGTTGCGGATGCCCAGGCAAGCATTGATGCTTTTTACGAAAACAGAATTTATCTGTTTTCAGAAAGCAATAAAGAGAAGCACGAGCAGGCGGTAAAGGACTATGATGCCTCAACCACAAAAGTAAAGGCATTAACAGAGGAGCAGAAACTTGAGCTTGATAAAGCTTATTATGGTTTCATTTTATATTATGTTACCCAGTCGGTAGCAAGGGACCTTAATGGCGGTTCGGCAAGTACTCCTCAGTATGTAGACGCTACTATGAACCATGTTGCGGAGATTGAAGAGGTAATCGGTGAAATACCTGCTTCTTACATGGAAGTCTACGATGTGTTCAAGGCTTTTTACGGCAATTATACAATTTCTTCCAGCACAAACTGGAAAGATAATGATGATGCGATTGCCGCTTTTGAAACATGGGCAAAGGCTCTTGTTGCAATGGATGAAGATCAGTTTGAATTTGCTAATTATCTTAGTCCATCTACAGGCGGATTTTATTTTTATAATTTCAGCCTGAAGGCAAGCGATACTGTTTTCCCGAATATCGTTTCATATGAATTCAACATTGTTCAGGATAATGAAACAGAATCAGGTACTAATCCTTCAAGTGTTTCAAAGTCGAAATACATTAAATATAATTACAGTTCAAAGACCGGCACATGGGTTGAAGGTCAGAACGGTGCAACATATCTTGCTGCATTCGAGAATTATTATGAGCTTGTTAAGAGTGACAGAGTAGCAGTTGCTGAAAAGGCACTTGATTTTATTCTTGATCTGTTTGAAAGCTCATATCCCGGTTTGACAGACGCTGTCAACAACGTAGTTGACGCAGGCGCAGCTCTTATTAATGATAGAGACAGTGTTAAACTTGATGAAGTTAAAGCTGTTATAGACGAATATAACAATATGGATCCTGAGATTTCAGCTATGGCTTCAAAGATTCTTGAGAACTCAAATCTTGTTATGGCCGCTTCTATTGATTGTCCGATAGAGCTTAACGAAGATACTGACGCTACAGAAGCTTATAATAATTCACCTGAAGTAAAAACTTATACAGGTGAAAATCTTGTTGAAGAACTCAATGCATATATAAACGCTGCTCTTCTTGAAGATTTCATTGAATATGTAGACGGTGTTGATACTGATGCCCTTACAGATGAAATTATTGCAGAAACTCAGAATTTGTATTCTCAGCTTAGCGGCGATAACAAGGGCGCAATTCCTGAAGATACTTATAACAAGTTCATTACAATCATTTCGCCCAAAAAGAATGTAACTGATTATGCAGACGAAATCGCTACTTTCAGACCCACTGATTTCGTTCGTCCTCCTGAAAGTTCAGTAGCTTGGACAGAAGGCGGCATACAGTCATTCGTTGATAAGCTTGGCGGACTTGTAGGTTCGTTTGTAAATCTTAATGACATTCTTTCTGACAATCTTTATCAGGATACTGTTTTAGAGGCTATTATGGACCTCTATGCAACACTTGCCCACAACGAAACAGAGATAGATGTCGGAATAGGCGGATTGACTTTTGAACTCGGTCAAATTATAGGCTGGGTAGTTACTCCTGAATCTCTTGCTAAACAGCTTGAAGAAGATAAATTTGACGGCGCTGTTGCTAAGATTGAAGCAATCGAAGTTACAGAAGAAGATAAGGCTGCAGGACTTGATAAATATGACAAGCTTGCCGCTATTGACTTCACAGCTGAAGATTTTGGCTTCACTGCCGGCGACCGTGACGGATTTATAGATGCGCTTCTTGCAGTTCTTCGTCCCGTTACAGTTCTTCTTGATCCTGATGCCAAAATTAAAGCTATGGGTATTATGGATGTTGAAGTTGGAATTAAAATGTTCGATTACACTGTAAGCGATGACGGCGTTTATACACCGGGCGCTTATGAAAAACTTCTTCCGCTGTTTGAGCAGCTTGGTCTCAATGATCTTCCCACAGCGGCAGAGTATAAGACAAACTACTATGATATTAAGGAAGCTTCAGGTGCAAATATTGCTGCTGATGAATTCCTCAGACCTATAATCGAATCACTCTTTACAAATGTTGTTGATCCTGTTTGTGATGATCCTCTCAACGGCATTATAGATGTTCTTCCGCGTCTTGCTTATGTAGTGGATGGTGACAGACTTAACACATGGGTAAAGGATGCTCTTTCACAGTTTGGTCTTCTTAGCGCTCTTGCCGGATCGCTTGACCTTTCAACTGATGCAATCAACAATCTTATCCCTGATACAATCGATGTAGGTGCTCTTGTTGGTGATGGTACTGACCTCGTTCTCAATATCGGCGATCTGCCGTGGTCAACTCTTGCTGACTGCGCTACACTTAGCGCTGTTAAGAGCTCAACTATCTATAATGAGTATACACTTCTCAGAACAGGTGAAACAGACAGCTGCATGTCAACAATATTCTACTGGCTGTACGATGTTGCACTTGCTGATGATGACACTTATGCAGCACTGAAGACACTTATTAAGAGTGTTGTTCCTTCAGACCTTGCTTCTCTTGTTGATTCCGTAATTTCTATGGTACTTGATCCTGCACAGGCAGCCGGTAAAATTGACGGTTACGGACTTGTTCTTGATAACGCACTCATCGGCGGTACTCCTACCGGCAATGAGATCTGGAGAATAGATGCAACAGCCGGCAACGGCGGTTCAATCAGCCCAAGCGGCACAGTTGCTCTTAAGCAGGCAGATTCAAGAACATTCAGCATTGCAGCTTCAGAAGGTTATACAATCAATTCTCTTACTGTAAACGGCAAGGCTGTTGCAGATGCTGCAGGCAAAACTGCTTATGATTATACAGTAAAAGGCGCTGAAGTTACTTCTTCAGACAACGTAAATTATTATCCTGCTGACGTAACTATTCAGGTAACATTTGCTGATGAAAGCGGCGAACCTGTTGATCCTGATGAACCAGACAATCCGGATACACCAGATAATCCTGATACACCTGGTGATCAGGGTAATACTGATAACAATAACGGAAATTCAGGCAATACTAACGGAAAGCTTCCGATTAATAACAACAACCCGAATCTCCCGAATACTGGTGCTCAGGAAATCGCCGGTATGAGCTTTATCACAATAATACTTGCAGCAGCTGCAGGCATTATCGTATGGCTTGTTTTCAGAAAAAGAATTGCTGAATAATTGAATAATTAAACATACGCAACAGGTTTAATTATTGAAAAGGGCTGCTCCTTTCGGGGCAGCCCACATTTTTTATTATTATCCAATTTTGATATTGTTATAGATTTTGTTAAAAAAAGAGCCTCCGAAAGGAGGCTCTTTAAATCATTTGTAATATTGTTTAGCTTTAGCAGATGCTTTTAAGATTTTTTGCGTCTAATCTTTTCAGCTATCTTTTTAATTGAAAATGTTATCGCTATGCAAAGAGGAAAATATGGCGTAAACGGTCCTGCCCAAAAAGCAAGATACGCAGTTGCCACTACTGAACCCCATTTGATACCAAATATAAGGTGCAGCAGGTATCCGCCCCACACGGGTATATACATTACAACTACCACTATCAGCAAAAGCACAAGCGTTCGCCAGTCTTTGCACTCGTTCCATATCCATTTGCAGAAATTTATGCTCTTGATAATGATTTTATTAAAAAGAAGCATAAATCTGCTTCGAAAATTTCTTGTTACTTCAGCACCGCTATTTTTGCTCAAAGAACTTCAGTCGGGATAGCCGTTCGGGTTGTTTTTCTGCCAGCGCCAGCTGTCCTCACACATTTCCTCAATATCACGCTGTGCTTTCCAGCCGAGTTCTTTTTCAGCTTTGCTCGGGTCTGAATAACAGGTGGCAATATCACCTTCACGGCGAGGACCTATTTTATAAGGAACTTTAACTCCGGAAGCTTTTTCAAAAGCTTTTACAACATCAAGCACACTGTAGCCTTTTCCGGTGCCAAGGTTGTATATGAAGAGTCCTTCACTGCTTTCAGCCTTTTCAACGGCTTTTATATGACCGAGAGCAAGATCAACAACGTGAATGTAGTCACGCACACCGGTGCCATCCGGGGTATCATAATCATCGCCCCATACATTGAGGTACTCGCGCTTTCCAATTGCAACCTGAGTAATATATGGCATAAGGTTATTTGGTATTCCGTTCGGATCTTCACCCATAGTGCCGCTCTTGTGAGCTCCGATGGGGTTAAAGTAACGAAGAAGGCAGATAGACCAAGTATTGTCTGAAGTATATAAATCTTTTAATATACATTCAATCATATATTTTGTTCTGCCGTACGGATTTGTTACTCCGCCAACTTCCATATCTTCTGTGAGCGGTGAAATGTTGTTCATTCCGTAAACTGTTGCAGATGAAGAGAATACAATCTTTTTGCAGCCGTTGTTTCTCATTACATCAAGCAGAACCAAAGTTCCTGTAACGTTATTATCAAAATATTCAAGGGGCTTATGGACGCTTTCGCCAACTGCTTTAAGTCCCGCGAAATGAATAACGGAATCTATCTTTTCTTTTTTGAATATCTCATCAAGACCTTCTTTGTCTCTAATATCGCACTCGTAAAACTTAAAATCTTTGTTTACAAGTGCTCTTATTCTGTCCAGACTTGACTTTTTGCAGTTATAGAAATTATCAACTATAACAACGTCTTTACCTGCGTTAAGAAGTTCAACACAGGTGTGGCTGCCGATATACCCGGCTCCGCCTGTTACAAGTACTGCCATGTGAATACCTCCGTAATATTTTGAATTTTTAAATTATTGATGTAATTAATGTTTATTAATAAGCTTTGCCCCAGTAAAGCATCTTTTTGGCAGGTTTGCCGCAGCATACACATACATCTGAGATGTTTTCCTGCTCAAGCGGAATGCAACGTGAACCAACGCCTGTTATTTCTTTTACTTTGTCCTCGCATGCCTCATCTCCGCACCACATTGCTTTTACGAAACCGTCTCCGTTTTCTTCAAGCGCCTTGATAATTTCATCAGTGGTTTTGCAGGAGTAAGTGCGTCTTTCTCTGTTTTCAAGAGCGGCTTCATAAAGTCCATCACGCACTTCTTCAAGTTTCTGCGGGATTACTGTTTCGAGTTCGTCAAGAGAAACGAAAGTCTTTTCTCTGTTGTGGCGTGTAACTATAACGCACTGGTTCTTTTCAATATCCTTCGGACCTATTTCAACTCTTATAGGCACGCCTTTCATTTCATACTCGGCAAATTTCCAGCCGGGTGTGTTTTCTGATATATCAATTCCGGCACGGCATATTTTCTTCAGCCTGTCGCAAACTTCGTTAGCTTTTTCAAGCACGCCTTCTTTGTGCTGAGCTACCGGAATAACCATTACCTGAATTGGAGCAACTGCCGGGGGAAGAACAAGTCCGTTGTTGTCTCCGTGGGTCATTATTATAGCGCCGATAAGACGAGTAGTCATACCCCATGAAGTCTGGAACGGATACTGAAGTTTGTTTTCTTTATCTGCAAATTGAATTTCAAAGGCTTTGGCAAATCCGTCACCGAAATAGTGTGAAGTGCCTGCCTGAAGCGCTTTGCCGTCATGCATAAGTGCTTCTATGCAGTATGTGCGCTCAGCGCCGGCAAATTTATCACTGTCTGTTTTCATTCCTTGAACAACAGGTATAGCAAGATATTTCTGGCAGAACTCAGTATAGATGTTTAACATTCTTTCAGTTTCTTCTATAGCTTCATCTGCGGTTGCGTGCAGGGTGTGACCCTCCTGCCATAAAAATTCTCTGGAACGCAGGAATGGTCTTGTTGTCTTTTCCCAGCGAACAACAGATACCCACTGATTATAAAGTTTGGGCAGGTCTCTGTAAGAATGAACTATGTTTTTGAAGTGCTCACAGAAAAGAGTTTCAGATGTTGGGCGCACGCAAAGTCTCTCTTCAAGTTTTTCACTGCCGCCCATAGTTACCCAAGCACATTCGGGTGCAAAGCCCTCAACGTGGTCTTTTTCTTTTTGAAGAAGGCTTTCAGGAATGAACATCGGCATACAAACATTTTCATGACCGGTTGCTTTAAACATACCGTCAAGAATTTTTTGTATGTTTTCCCATATAGCATAGCCGTACGGGCGGATTACCATGCAGCCCTTTACGCTTGTGTATTCAATAAGTTCAGCTTTTTTACATATATCGGTGTACCATTTTGCAAAATCATCATCCATTGAGGTGATGTCGTCCACCATTTTTTTCTGCTCTTTTGCCATAATTACTCCTCTATATATCCTATATAATATTATTAGTATTATTCAAGATAATTATATACTATCTTTGCGGGCAAGTAAATGTAACATTTATATAAAAAAAGCTTGATTTAATATGATTTTTTTTATACAAAAGACCTGTCTCTTATACACATCTGACGCTGCC
>URIN01000038.1 GCA_900547915.1 uncultured Clostridium sp.
ATTATAAAAACGGAATTCAGGAATTTGATTCCTCAGTGTTTGATTCTATTTTGTCTGAGATATCCGTTCTCGAAAAAAGGCAGTCAGAGTTGATTGACGAGGTAAAACAGGAAAAGAAAAATAAGCAAAATACAATAACTTTAAGAAAAGAACTTTCTCAGATAAAAGCAAAAACAGCTGCTGCAAAGCGTTCGTTAAAGCAGGCGAGAGATGATTTCTCTTTATACAACCGTGCGGCAAAGCCGTTTCTTGATGCGAAAAAGCTTTTGACACAGCAGGAAAACTATCTTCACTATGAAGAAATAAAAAGCAGATATAACGAGTCAAAGGCTCGCGCCGAGGCTCAGAGAGAAGCTTTAAGTTTACAGGAAGAACGCAGCAAAGCTGAAAAAGAAGCCTATGCGGCGAAGCTTAGAGAAGCAAGAAAAAACAGCAAGTCAAAGAATAAAAAGTAATTTTTATAAACGGTGCTCAGTTTTTTTAACTGAGGTTATGATTACTTATAATTGTGCTGAGGTCGTTTACAGGAGTGCTGAAATGAAAAATTTATCCGTTAAAATAAATACAATGGTAGGAAAGCTTAAAACGTATTGGCATACTCCGCCTAAAGGATATTATGTTAGTTACAAAGAGTTCCTAAATTTGGCGTTAGGTTCAGGTTCCCTGTCATTTTCCAGTGTTTTAATAACATGGACTACAATAGCAATCAATGTTCCTATGATGATTAGCTATTTCAAGGTTTCATCAGGATTCATATTCATCGCCGGAATGGCTGCGTCAGTTCTCGGCCTGGTGAGGGCGCCTATACTTTCTATGATGATTGACAATTCAAAATCATCTAAAAATAAATTCAAGCGCTTTCTGCCGTCATCGGCAATCTTAACAGTAATTTGCTTTTGCGCTGTTCCGTTTATTCCTCAGGTTTTAACTGAAAATATACTGTTTTCATTTTCGATTCCTAGTATACCGATATTTTCTGTTGAAGCCTCTGTTATAGATGTTTCTCTGGGCGCACTGATTATGTTTATCCTTATCCAAGTGGGAACATTCTTTTCAACTATTCTGAATCAATGTATGGTAGGAATAGAACAAACGATTTCTCCAGTGGCTCAGGAAAGAGCTAATATAGGTGCGTTCAAGGGGCTTGTATCGAATATTCCCGCTTCAGTCGTTAATGTTATTCTTCCGCTTGCGGCAGGACTTTTATTTGCTACCAGTGAAAGCCCCATGAACAACATTGAACTGTACAGGTGGGCTTTCCCCATTTGCGGATTAGGGTGTATCGTATTTGTTTTCTTTGCCTATTTCGGCACTGAAGAACGAACAATCGTACATAAGGAATATGTTGCCCAGGTCAAATTCCTTGACGGCACAAAACAGCTTCTTACAAATAAATATTTCTGGATAATCACGCTTTACACCATATTCATCGGCGTAAGAACAAACATAAATATGTATTTGTGGATATGCAACTACGCCATTTCCGGCCAAAACGGTTCGTTTGCTTTAAGCATATGCAATATTTTGCTGAACAACGCGCTTGTTCCCGGAATGCTTATAGGTCCGTTTTTAATTAAAAAACTCGGAAAGCGAAATGTAATGCTCATTTCAACCGTTGGTTTTATGATAATGGCGTTTATGCAGCTTTTCACATTAAATCAGCCATATCTCATACTCGTGGCAATATTTTTCCAAAATCTTTTCAATGGCTTAAGTTATATTTCCACAATTATGATACCCGATGTGCTTGATTATCAGCAGTGGAAAACCGGAAAAAGGCTGGAGGGCTTCTGGCAGAATTTCAGTGCGTTTGTAACAACTCTTTTCGGATTTTTTACAAGCGCTCTCATGCCTTTGTTTATGTCCTTCGGCGGAGTGGGCTTCGGGGATAATATTGACGAAGCGCTTAAGGACAAAACCGTCATGATGAACACATTTGAAAGTGTAACATGGCTTGGTATAATTTTTTCTGTGCTTAGCATAATTCCGTTTTTGTTTTATGACTTATCAGAGAAAAAACATGCTAATTATATACGCGCGCTCAGGGTTAGGGCGGCTGTAAAGAATTACGAAAACAACGAGCTTGACGAAAACGATATAAACTTTGTAAAGGAAGCCGTTGAATATGCTTCCAGCAACGATGATGAGTTTATGAAAAAAGAACTCAGCCAATATAATTGCTTGCAAAAAATTACAGGAGAAAAAGATATATGAGCAGAAAACTAAGAATACTGTGCAGCCACATAAATTGTGATTATGAAGTGATTTATAACGGGTTTTCCTGGGTGAGTGACGGACGCCGCCCCTATGTTATCATAAGAAAAAAAGCAGGCGGTAAATATATAAGCACCTACCGTCCGTTTTCAAGCGCCCTCAAAAAATCAATTGAAACAAAGCCGAACTGCATCATCTGCCGTTACAGTTCTTTTATCGCTTTTGGAAAGAAGCTTGATTTCACCCTCGTCTGCAAAGCGGAAATCACGGGAGAAAATACTGTTGAATTTTCACTTAAAGCCGAAAACGAAACAGGTTATGATATTCAGGCGGTATATTTTCCCGCGCCGTTCAATTCAAAAAATAAAGGCAAAGTTTCGTATCATGTTGACGCAATGCGTCAGGGCTTTCTTCTGCCCGATGGCTATAAAGAAAACTTCCTTTCAACCTTCGGCTTTGCTCATTACCTCAGGAGAATAAATACGGGAGACTGCTATATGCCCGTTTGGGGAAGAGTATGTGACGGAAACGGTTTTTCCGCAATAGTAGAAACACCTTATGACGCATGTATGTTTTCATCATTCGGCAGGCACGCTTCTTTTGTAAATTCGGTTCACTGGATGTCCAGCCTCGGCAAGCTTTCCTATGAAAGAAAAATCCGTTTTACTTTCCACAGCGAAAAGTGCGATTATAATACCATTGCCAAGGATTTCAGAAATTATCTAATTGAAAAAGGCAAGCTTAAAACAATTGACGATAAAATAAAAGAAAACGAAAATATAAAGAAACTTATAGGCTGTCCCGTCCTTCATCATAAGATTTTTTCTACAATTCAGCCGGCATCAAAGTTTTATGATAAAAACGCAACAAATCAAAAGCTTTATGCTTCATTTGAAAAAAGAGCCGTTCAAATGCAGGAGTTGAAAAGGGCAGGCCTTGAAAAGCTCTATATCCACACAGACGGCTGGGGAGCGCTCGGATACGATAACCTTCATCCGTATATACTGCCTCCTTGTAAGGAAGCAGGCGGATGGGAAGGCTTAAAAGCCCTGTCAGATACTTGCAGAAGCCTCGGCTACATATTTGCGCTTCATGATCAGTACCGTGATTTTTACTATGCTTCAAAATATTTTGATATGGATAAAGCGGTTATGAAGATCGATTCAAGTCATCCTTACTGCTCTACATGGGACGGAGGGGAACACTCATTTTTATGCGCGTCTCAGGCACTTGATTTTGTAAAAAAGACATATACGGAGCTTGAGGAACACGGTGTGGATGTTCAGGGCGCTTATCTCGATGTGTTTTCCGTTGTGAGCGGAGATGAGTGTTTCAATCCTAAACATAAAATTACACGTGAAGAAAGCATAAAACACAGAGCGTCCTGCTTTGATTATTTGAATAAAAAAGGCTTGATTATGTCATCCGAAGAGCCTGCGTCTCAGCTGATAGACAGTATCTGCCTTGTTCACCACGGTCCGTTCACTCTGCGCCCTCAGGAAAACGGTGCGGCTGTTGGAATTCCCGTTCCGCTTTTAAGCCTTGTTTATCATGACTGTATTATGATACCGTGGGATTGGTGGAATAACTGGGGAATACCTAAAGGTGAGAAAGGAGAACTGTATTGCGCAATGCATGCGGGAATGCCTTATCTTCACTGTTTCGGAGAGGAAAATTTCAAAATAGGAAAGGATAATCGCTCGGCAGACACCGAATTGCTTGATGAGCGCTCTCTCCAAAAAGAACTAAACAGAATAAAGCCTTTGACGCAGCTTCAGGAGAAGCTTTACAATAAAGAAATGGTGCGCCATGAATTTTTAGACGGTAAACGAGTTCAAAGAACGATATATGCTGACGGAACTACTGTTACGGCAGATTTCCAAAAAGGAACATGGACGATAGGGAGTTTAAACAATGATTAAATTTACAACAAAAAATTATCGCTGCTCATCTTTTACGGAACAATCCGTTGTTCCTGATCTGTCAATAAGCAGAAAACAGCCTAAATTTAAAAGCACAATAAAAGATTATGAAGGGCTGTTTATAAATTACGGCTACAGAGAAACGGCATATCCCTACACTCAGCAGAATGCATACTGCGATGAAAAAGAACAGCCGGTTTCAGTTGCCGTTCTCGAAAATGATTTTCTGTATGCAGAATTTCTGCCTGATTTCGGCGGCAGACTTTGGAAACTGTACGATAAGAAAAAAGAAACAGATATACTTTATACTAATGATGTTATAAGATTTCGAAATCTGAGTATCAGAAACGCTTGGTTTTCAGGCGGCGTTGAATGGAACTGCGGAATAATCGGCCATACTCCTTTTACCTGTTCACCTATGTACTGCGCAGAAGTGAAAGGCGGCAATTCGGAAGAGGTTCTCAGATTTTATGAATTTGAAAGAGTAAGGGGCATCTATTATCAGATGGATTTTTGGCTGGAGGAAAACCGTCTGATGGCGGCGGTGCGCATTGAAAATCCAAATGATGATGTTGTTCCGATGTATTGGTGGTCAAACATGGCCACTCCGGAGTTTGAGGGCGGCAGAGTTGTTGTTCCTGCATGTGATGCCTATAATAATTCTGACGGTATAGGTATAAAGAAATCCCCAATTCCCATTGACGAGGGAATAGATGTTTCTTACCCTCAAAATATTCCTGATACGATAGATTATTTTTACGATATTGCTCCTCACGAGCAAAAATTCATTGCAAATGTAAATGCGCAGGGAAAAGGCCTTTTACAGTGGTCAAGTCATAATCTTAAAGGCAGAAAATTGTTTTCGTGGGGTCACAGAAAAGGCTCAAAGCACTGGCAGAAAATGCTTACGGATAAAGCAGGCGATTATGTGGAAATTCAAGCGGGCCTTGGAAAAACACAGTATGAATGTCTGCCCATGCCACCCAAAACAAGCTGGTCATTCATAGAATGCTATGCTCTTGCCGATGTAGGAAAAGAAAGCGTTGAAGGCGGATACGATGAGCTTGTTGAAGCAGTGAAAAATCAAATTTCCGGGTATGGAAATTCAGATGTGCTGGACAGCAGACTGAGCAGTGTTGAAAGTGATATAAGCCTTAAAAAAGGAAAAATCGTTTATAAAGGCAGCGGAATCGGAAGCCTTGGCAAAGTGCTTTGCGGGGGCGAAAGCGATCACCTTGAATTTGTGCCTGACAGCGAGTGTGAATACTGGAATTCTTTAGCTTCGGGCGAAGAGCCGAAAACCGATGTTGTTTCTTTTCCGTTTGGAAAAAAAGCGGAATGTCTGCTTAAAAACAGCTCAAATCTGTGCGACTGGAGAATTAATTACCAGCTTGCTCTTATCAGTTATGATAAAAGAGATTTTGAAAGCGCTAAAAAGCAGTGCGAAAAAAGCATGATTCTTGAAAACAATCTGCAGAATAAATTTTTATACGCCTTTATTCTTTATCAGCTTGAAAATGAAAGATATATATATTATCTTAGAAAATGTATATCATGCGCATCGGATTCTTACAGCGTATGCGAAAGAATTTTGCGCCTGCTTATCGAAGATGAAAAATACAGCGAACTTATAAATATGTTCTGTAAAATCAGTTCTCGTCTTCAGTCAAATGCAAGGCTTAGAATGTATCTTTCCCTTGCACATTTGAAAGCAGGTAACGCTGAAAAAGCAAATGAAATTCTTACAGAAAACGGCGGACTTGATCTTCTCGATTTCAGAGAGGGAGACAGAATGCTTGATGTTCTATACAGGGGCATAAGAAAAGAATTGTATAATGAACAAGATGACATTATTGTGCCTGAACAGTTTGATTTTATAGTGTCCAAAACAGGAGAATAATTATGCACAAACTATGGTTTCAGAAACCTGCCCGCCATTGGCGCGAAGCTCTTCCCATAGGAAACGGATTTACGGGAGTAATGATCTACGGAGGAGCAAATTCAGAGAAACTTTGCTTCAATGACGGCACGTTGTGGTCAGGTTATCCTAAAGACTATAACAGTGAAAGAAGCTTACGAAATCTTTCTAAAGTGCGCGAGCTTATTTTTGACGGCAAGAATAAAGAAGCTGATTTGCTGATACAAAAAGAACTTTGCGGATTTTACAGCGAAGCATTTATGCCTGTTGGCGAAGCAAAAATCAAAATCTCATCAACAGACGCTTCAGACTATTTCAGAGAGCTTGATTTGTCTAACGGAATACATACTGTAAGCACACAAAACGCTTTAAGAGAGGCATTTGCATCAAATCCAAAAAACGTGGTTATATATTCCATAAAAACAGACAGCCCCGTAAATGTTTCTGTTAAAATGAAAAGCAAGCTCAGGTCAAAGACGTTTACTGAGGGGAATATGCTGTTCCTTACGGGGCGGGCGCCTGATTATGCCGCTCCGAACTATGTTAGGAGCGAACTTTTCCCTATAAAATACAACGAAAACAAAGGCATGGCATTTGCGCTGGGTATGGCTGCGGTTACTGACGGTAAAATTATCGAAAGCGGCAGAAAAATATCAATAAAAGGCGCACGTAAAATAATTTTGTATTTCGTAACCGAAACGGGATTTGAAAGTTTTGACAAGATGCCCGTTACAGATGAAAATTTAATCAAACAAAAATGTTTTAAACGTCTTAGCGAAATTCGTAAATGTAAATATGAAGAATTAAAAGAAGAGCATATTGCTGATTTTTCATCTTTGTTTTTCAAGCAGAGCATTTCTCTTAACTGCGAATCAGGTCTGCCCACTGATAAATTGCTTCAAGCCGCTAAAACAGGAGCGGATATAAGGGCGTTGTGCGAGCTGTTTTATAATTACGGAAAATATATGACGATTTCTGCAAGCCGCCTGGGTGGTCAGGCGATGAATTTACAGGGCATCTGGAACAACTCGGTAAGACCTCCGTGGAGCAGTAATTACACGGTTAACATAAACACGCAGATGAACTATTGGGGGGCTTCTTCCTGTGCGCTGGACGAGTGCATCGAACCCTTACTTCAAATGGTTTGGGAAACAGTGCAAAACGGAAAGCGCACTGCTGAGATAAATTACGGCTGTTCGGGGTTTGCCTGCAACCACAATGTGGATATATGGAGGAAAACTTCTCCTGTTAAGGGAACGCCGAATTATATGCTGGAACCTCTATGCGGGGTTTGGCTTGCAAACGAAGTTTATGCTCATTACAAAAACGGCGCTTTGCAGAATTATCATGAAAAAGTTGTTGAAATAACAGAAGAGGCGGCACGCTTTGCGGCAGATTATCTTGTTTTTCATAACGGTTCATATGTTGTATGCCCGTCACCGTCTCCTGAAAACTGCTTTTCAAAAAACGGCAGCACCTGTTATATGGATT
This sequence comes from uncultured Clostridium sp., assembly GCA_900547915.1. GTDB lineage: Bacteria > Bacillota > Clostridia > Oscillospirales > Acutalibacteraceae > Eubacterium_R. The sequence continues at coordinate 7,546 of URIN01000038.1, forward strand.
ATGCTTCCGCTTTTGATATGGGACTTGTAAAGCAGGCGTTTCTTAACGCTCTTGAAATTTCACCAAATGAGGAACTTAAAGCGGATATAAAGAAAAAGCTTGAAAAAGCAGCCCCGTTTACAGAAGGGAAAAACGGTATAAACGAGTGGCATACGGATTATCCCACTCCCGAAAAGGGGCACCGCCATTTTTCTCCTCTTTATGCCTTTTATCCTGCAAAGCTCATAGGCTATCATACTGACGCAGAGCAGGCTGAATGGGTGAAACGGCTGTTTAAATACAGGCTTGATAACTCAGGTCAGCATATAGGCTGGTCTGCCGCATGGGCTATATGCCTTTCCGCCAGGCTTAGAGATGCCAAAACTGCTGAAAAAGTTACGCGCGATTTTTTGTGTAATTCCGTATTTAAAAATCTTTTCTGCGTTCATCCTCCATACTATTTTCAGATAGACGGCAACCTCGGTTACGTTGCAGGACTTAACGAGATGCTCATCACAGAGGAAAACGGCATTATTGAGCTTCTTCCCGCTCTTCCCGATAAGTGGAAAAGCGGCGAGGTTAAAAACATTATTATTAACGGCGCTTCAATTTCATTTGCGTGGGAAAAAGGCGAGATAATTAAAATAGAAAGCGATAAGCCGATAATAATACGCAAAACACATATTTCTGATAAAATTATTAAAAGTGAAACGGTGACAGAGGAGTGTTGATATGAAAAAAAGCATTAAAGCGGGATTGTGCATCTTGCTGGCTCTTTCCGTAGCGGCAGGCGCAGTGTGCCTTGGTGTAACATTTATTGGAAAGGATTATACCCAGGCTCCTGACACAGCTTACAAAATTCTTCAGATTACGGATGTTCACATTCTTAATGATGAAAAAAAGGACGCCAAAGCATTTAAGACTATTACAGAGATGGTCAATACCACTGATCCTGATCTCATCATGGTTACAGGAGATGTTACCAGCGAAAAAGAAAATATGACGGCATTCAGAACTTTCGGCGAATTTATGGAAAGTTTTAAAATACCTTGGGGCTTCGTTTTCGGAAATCATGAGGGGCTAGATATAAAATACGAGAGCACAGATGTTGTTGACGGTATAACTATTGCCGATAAACAACAACTTAGTGATTATCTTGAAAGCCTTACATACTGTATATACGAGCCCGGAGACGAAGATGTTGACGGTATGGGAA
>URIN01000039.1 GCA_900547915.1 uncultured Clostridium sp.
CAGTATAAAGGCAGATGAATCCGGAGTTTACTCCGAATATACCGATTCCCTTGAGGGCGCTTTTGATTATGACAATATAGAAAATTTAAGTGTAGATACATTCAACTCTTGGGTAGAGCAGGCAAAAAATGCCAAACCTGCCCAAAGTTCGGGAAAGATAATTACCGATTTTGAATGGTACTTCTGCGCCGCAGTCAGCGCAGATGATATTAAAGGCCTTGAAAACGGAGACAGGATAGATGTTGCCGTTTCTGGCACAGACAGTGTTTACAGCTGCAAAATAGTAAGCGGAGCCCAGCCGGAACTCGGTCAGGATAAAACAGTGCTTGTTCTTTCCTGTGACGAGATAAACAGCGACACCGTTTCGATGCGGCTTGCAAATATAGAGATCCGTGTAAATTCCTACACGGGAATAAGAATGCCGTCTGCCGCAGTTCATGTGAATAACGGCGAAAGAGGTGTTTACGCACTTGTTGCTTCCGTTGTGGAGTGGCGCAGTGCGGATGTGCTTTATACGGACGGGGATTATGTGGTACTTAGTTACGACCCCGAATCGGACAACGGCATAAAACTGTACGACCAGGTTATCATTCAGGGAAAGGAGCTGCATGATGGGGAAGTATATAATTGATGAGGACAGAATGAAGTCCGTTGAGGAAAATTACAAACGTGTACTTGAAAACGTTAAGGAAAGCGCCGTTAAAGCGGGCAGAAATGAAGATGAAGTGCGCCTTATGTGCGTTACCAAAACGGTTGAGCCGCCGTATATTAACAAGGCTCTTGAACTCGGCGCAGACCTTATAGGTGAAAACCGAGTTCAGGAATATTTCGGCAAAAGGGATGAGCTTGAGCTTGACGGCGTTGAAAAGCACCTTATAGGTCATTTGCAGACGAATAAAGTCCGCCAGATAGTCGGCGAGGTTGATATGATAGAGTCTGTGTCGTCTTTCAAGCTTGCAAAAGAAATATCACGTGTTTCAGCAGCACGCGGCATAGTTACACAGTGTCTTGCCGAAGTAAACATCGGGCAGGAAGAGAGCAAAAGCGGAATAATGCCGCAGGAGCTTATTGAAACAATGTATCAGATATCTGAATTGCCCTCAATTGAGATAAAAGGTCTTATGGCAATTCCGCCTATATGTGAAAATCAGGATGAGGCGCGCCGCTATTTTGCCGCGGTAAGGCAATATTTCATTGACATTAAAGATAAAAAAATAGATAATATAAATATGGATATTCTCTCTATGGGAATGAGCGCGGATTATGCCGCCGCCATAGCCGAGGGTTCAAATATAGTCAGAGTAGGTTCCGCCATTTTCGGAGCCAGAAAATATAATTAGGAGGTTGCTTTATGGGTCTTTTTGATAAATTTGCGGATATCATACGTGAAAATGATGACGATGAATTTGATGATTTTTATGAGGAACAGTCATCTTATTCAATGCCGGCTCCTCCAAAAAGGGAAAAGCGCAAAAGCGTGAATGTACCCAGGGAGGAAAAACCCGAAAAAATACACCGCACAAGAGCTGAGAGCGATAAGGTTATGAACATTCATACTACCGCACAGCTTCAGGTTGTGCTTGTTAAGCCCGAAAGATTTGAAGAGGCTGCCGCAATAGGTGATAATCTTAATGAAAAAAGAACGGTAGTGCTCAATCTTGAATCAACAAACAGGGATATAGCGCGCAGGCTTTTGGATTTCCTGAGCGGCGTAGCTTATGCAAATAACGGGCAGATAAAAAGAGTTGCAAACAGCACTTACATAATCACTCCTTATAATGTTGATGTTATGGGCGATCTTATTGATGAGCTTGAAAATAACGGAATGATAATGTACTGAGCGTAAAAGAGAGGAGAATATAATATGATTACGCCGAGCCAGATTAAGGAAAAAGTGCTTTCAACCGCGTCTCACGGTTATGATATTGATGAAACAAATGAATTTTTGCAGCAGATAGAGGAATCTTTTTCCGCAATTTATGACGAGAATAAGGAGCTCTACAGAAAAATGGAGATACTTGCCGCTAAGATTGAAGAGTACAGGGCAGAAGAGGATTCCATTAAAGATACTCTTCTGACAGCTCAGAAAGCGGCGTCAAAAGTAGAAAAAGAAGCTCAGGAAAAATCCGAAAAGCTGCTTGCAGACAGCGCCAATACGGTTCAGAACACTGTAATGGAAGCAAAAGCTAAGGCAGAGAAGATAATCTCTGAGGCACGTGAGTATGCGGCAGACATAACAAAGGAAAAGACCGAAGCGGCCGAGGCTATACTCAGCGAGGCACGTGAAAAGGCTGATAAGGAACTTGCAGATGCAAAAGCCGATGCTGCAGGACTTCTTACAGAAGCTAAAAATATTTCACAGGAGCTTCTTTCAAAGTCAAAGGATGAAAAAGATTATTACGAAAGCCTTACGAATAATCTTAAAAAGGAAGCTGACGCTTTCAAAGAAAGACTTGTTTCTCTTTATGAAGCTCAGCTCGAAAAACTCGGCGATATGATGGAAGCGCCCGTTTCCGCAGACGATGCTGAACTTTCTGATAAAATAGACGAAACTCAGCAAAATATTGAAAGTGTTTCTGCTAAAATTGATGAGATAGAGCAGGACATTGCCGAAAATGACGAGCAGGACGTTCAGGATGAACAGACCGAGGAAACTGCTGAGGATGAAACTTCAGAAGAAACCGCAGAAGATGCAGATGACGAAGATAATACAGAAACTGCTGATGATGTTGAAAATTCTGAGGATGATGTTACTTTTACTCAGGACGAGGAAGAGGAACAGGAAGATAAGCCTGAAGATGATTTTGACGTAGAGTATGAACTTGAGGAAATTTCAAAATCCGATGCTCAGGAAGAAGAAGCAGAGCCTGATGTTCACGAGGCTATTGATGCTTTTTCACAGGACCCCGCAGATGACGAAGCAACAGAAATAAGCGATGACCCGGAAATGGAGCAGCCTGAAAGCGAAGAGGAGGATGGTCAGCATCTCCCTTTTGAAGATTTCTTCCACGTAAAACCTGAGGGCGTAAGAACAAGTGAAAAGATAAGCCTTATCCCGCCTGACGAAGAAGATGATGATGAGGACGGCGGCGTTAAATTCAAGGGATTTTTTAAGAAAAAAAGAAAATAATTACATAGAGGTTGTTGATTGAAATGGACTATAAAGATACTTTAAATATGATGAAAACAGATTTCCCGATGAGGGCAAATCTTCCCCAGCGTGAGCCTGAAATCCTCAAAGACTGGTACGATAATAATCTTTACGAAAAACTTATGGAGAACAATGAGGGCAAGCCGCTGTTTATTCTGCATGACGGCCCTCCGTACGCAAATGGCGATATTCATATCGGCCATGCGCTCAATAAGACCTTAAAGGATTTTATCGTAAGATATAAGAATATGACAGGCTTTAAATCACCTTATGTTCCGGGTTGGGATACACATGGCCTTCCAACTGAACTCAAGGCAAGAAAAGAAGCCCACATTACAGCGCAGAGCAATATTTCAGACCTTGAACTGCGCAAGATATGCAGAGAGACGGCTCTTGGCTATGTTGACATGCAGCGTGAAAGTTTCAAGCGCCTTGGCTCTATCGGCGAATGGGATAATCCTTATATCACACTTACCAAGGATTTTGAGGCAGAGCAGATAAAAGTTTTTGCTTCAATGGCAACAAAGGGTTATATTTATAAGGGCCTGAAACCGGTTTACTGGTGCCCTGACTGCAATACTGCTCTTGCTGAAGCGGAGATAGAATATGCAGAGGATCCGTGCCATTCAATCTATGTAAAATTCAATGTTGAGGATGACCTCGGCAAACTTACTGCTATGGGTGCAGATCTCAGTAAAACCTATTTTGTAATTTGGACTACAACTACATGGACTCTGCCGGCAAACGTAGCAATCTGTGTAGGCCCCGATTTTGAATATTCACTTATCAAGAGCGGTGATGAATATTATGTTATGGCAACAGAACTTGCTGCGTCCGCTATGGAGGCAAGGGGTGTAACAGAGTATGAAACACTCGGCACCATCATGGGAAGCGAGCTTGAATATATTAAGTGCCGTCACCCGTTTATTGACAGAATATCACTTGTTATCGTTGGCGACCACGTTACTCTTGAGAGCGGTACAGGATGCGTTCACACTGCTCCCGGCCATGGTGTTGAGGACTTTGTTGTCTGCAAGAATTATCCTGAACTTCCCGTTGTAGTTCCTGTTGACGCCCATGGCAGACTTACTGAAGAAGCAGGTCAGTTCGCAGGACTTACAACTGAAGAGGCAAACAAGCCTATTGCCGAGCATCTTGAAAAAACAGGTAATCTCTTCGCACTTCAGAAGATTATTCACCAGTATCCTCACTGCTGGCGCTGCCATAAGCCAATCATTTTCAGGGCTACTTCACAGTGGTTCTGCTCAGTTGATGACTTTAAGGAAGATGCAATCAAGGCTTCCGAAGATGTTGAGTGGTATCCCGCTTGGGGCAAAGACCGCCTTCAGAGTATGATCCGCGAGCGTGCAGACTGGTGTATTTCACGTCAGAGAAAATGGGGCGTTCCGATTCCCGTTGTTTACTGCAAAAAGTGCGGCAAAGAGATCATTGATAACGATATTATGATGAAAGTTTCCGATATCTTCGGTCAGGAAGGTTCTGACGCATGGTATGCTCACGATGCTGAATATTTCCTGCCGGACGGCTACAAGTGTCCGCACTGCGGCGCTTCCGAGGGCTTTGAAAAGGAAACAGATATTATGGATGTATGGTTTGATTCCGGCTCAACCCATGCTGCTGTTCTTAAAAACCGTGACTACCTCAGACGTCCCGCAGATGTTTATCTTGAGGGTGCAGACCAGTATAGAGGCTGGTTCCAGTCATCTCTTCTTACTTCCGTTGCAGGCGGAAACGGAGCTCCGTTCAAGCAGATTGTAACTCACGGCTGGACTGTTGACGGCGAGGGCAAGAAGATGTCCAAATCTCTCGGAAACGGTATTGCTCCGCAGGATATCATCAAGCAGTACGGCGCAGATATTCTTCGTCTTTGGGTAGCTTCTTCTGACTATCACGCTGATATCAGAATCAGTAAGGATATTTTAAAACAGCTTTCTGATAATTACAGAAAGATAAGAAATACCGCCCGTTTCTGTCTCGGCAACCTTTATGATTTTGACCCCGATAAGGATATGCTTCCAAATGAGGAACTCGAAGAGCTTGATAAGTATGCTCTTATGAAACTCGATGAGGTTATCGACACAGCCAGAAAGGGTTATGAGATATATGAATATCATACAGCGGCGCATGCTATCCATAATTTCTGCGTTGTTGATATGAGTAACTTCTATTTTGATGTTCTTAAAGACAGACTTTATACCTCTGTAAGCACGTCAAAAACACGCCGTGCGGCACAGACAGTGCTCTATAAGATACTTGACTCACTCACTCTACTGCTTACGCCTATCCTTGCATTCACAGCAGATGAGATCTGGAGATTTATGCCTCATGATAAGTCAAGGAATCCTGAATCACCGCTCTTTAATGAAATTCCCAATGCTGATTTTATCAATACAGACAGCAGCTTTATGGAAAAATGGGATAAGATTCATAAGGTGCGCGTAGATGTTCAGAAGGCACTTGAACTTGCAAGAAACGAAAAGAAGATAGGTAAGTCACTTGAGGCGCATATTGTTCTCGGCGCTGAAGGTGAGCTTTATGACTTCCTCAAATCTGTTGAGACTGCTCTGCCTGAGATATTCATTACTTCAGGTGTAACAGTTACCAATGAAAAACAGCCGTTTGACGGCGAAGTTGAGGGACTTTCAGTAGGCGTTGAGCCTGCAAAGGGCGAAAAGTGCGAACGCTGCTGGAAATTCTCCGAAACAGTCGGCAGTGACGAAAATCATCCGCATCTGTGCGCACACTGCGCTGCGGTTCTTGCTGAAGAGGGAAAATAATATTATATTAATTCTCAAATTAAAAAGAGGGGCGCAAAACACCCCTCTTTTGCCTATACGGCATATTGTCTGGAGGAAACTATGCACAGAAAAAAACACATTTGGTGCGCTGTTATGATATTTTTGATTACGGTATTTGACCAGCTTACCAAAAATCTTGCCGCGAAATATTTAAAAGGCGGCGAGCCGTTTGAACTTATAAAAGGCTTTGTACGTTTTAATTATTCGGAAAATACCGGAATGGCGTTTTCTATGTTCAGCGGAGCAAGGTGGATATTTGTTGCTTTTACTTTTGTTCTCTGTACAGGTATTCTGTGGTACCTCTTTTCAAACAAATGCAAATCGCTCTGGCTTTACTGGAGCCTTGGCGTTGTCTGTGCGGGGGGGATCGGAAATCTAATCGACAGGGCGCTTTACGGCTTTGTAGTTGATTTCATTGAGCCCACTTTCGTAAATTTCGCAATTTTCAATATAGCGGACTGTGCCGTAACTCTCGGTGCTGCGTCACTGATACTTTATCTTATAGTTAATTTGTTTAAAAAGGAGGATAAAACCGTTGAGTAACGCGTTTATCCTTAATGTTCCCTCAGACAGTGACGGGGAAAGAATAGATAAATTTTTAAGCGGTGCTATCAGCGATATTTCACGCTCGGCAGCCGCAAAACTTCTGGAACAGGGAAATGTTACGGTCAATTCAAAGCCTGCCGCCAAAAATTATAAATGCCGAGAGAGCGATGTTATCAGCGTTCTTGTTCCGGAGCCTGTTCCTCTTGAGGCAAAAGCGGAAAACATACCGCTTGATATAGTTTATGAGGACAGAGATCTGCTTGTTGTAAACAAACCAAAAGGAATGGTTGTTCACCCTGCAGCAGGCAATTACACAGGCACTCTTGTGAACGCACTGCTTTATCACTGCGGCAGTTCACTCAGCGGTATAAACGGCGTACTGCGCCCCGGAATAGTGCATAGAATTGATAAGGATACTTCAGGGCTTCTTATAGTTGCAAAAAATGACCGTGCTCACGCAGGGCTTGCAAATCAGATAAAAGAACATTCCTTTGAGCGTGCTTATGAGTGTGTTGCCCACGGAAATATAAAAGAGGATGAATTTACTATATCCCAGCCGATAGGCAGAAATCCTAAGGACAGAAAGAAAATGGCGGTTGTTTATAAAAATTCAAAACCCGCCGTAACCCATGTGAAAGTTCTAAAAAGATACGGCAATTTTACATATCTGCGCTGCACTCTTGAAACGGGCAGAACTCATCAGATAAGAGTGCATCTATCATACATAGGCCATCCCATTGCGGGCGATGAGGTCTACGGCCCTAAAAAACCTGTTAAAGGTCTTAACGGGCAGTGCCTGCACGCAAAGCATATAGGTTTCAGGCATCCTATAACAGGTGAGTGGCTTGAATTTGAAAGTGAACTGCCTGAATATTTTACACAATTTTTAGCTAAACTTGAAAATAACCGGCTTTGAGCCGTGATAATATAATCGGAAAAAAGGAGGCGCGTTATGGCTAAAACCTTTGAAAACTGGCTTGTTGTGTCCGATATTGACGGAACGCTCAACAATAAGTTCAGAAAACTTCCGAAAAGGAACTATGATGCAATAAAAAAATTCACTTCTCTCGGTGGAAATTTCACACTCGCGTCGGGAAGAATGATATCTAGTCTTAAAAGAAATTATGACCGTGTTCCGGCCAATCAGCCTGCCGTTATTGTAAACGGAGCAGGTGTGTACGATTACAGCCGTGAAAAGCTTTTGTGGAAGCAGACTATCGGTCCCAAGGGCAGGGAATTCGTGCGTGAGATAAGCGAACTTTTCAATAATCACGGCCACAGCGTTGATGTAGGCATCTTTTTTGATGATTATGTTTATATTGTTAAAAATGGTCTGCTTTCGCGCGGTCAGATGTATTTCGATAAATCCCACTATCAGGTAACACATATAGATAATGTGCCCGAAGAGGGCTGGATGAAGGTCATTTTCTGGTCTAACCCGCTCACCATAAATGAACTTCAGAAGTATATCGATAAAAATGAAAATCCCGATGCAAACTTTATGGCGTCATCTCTCTGGAGCCTTGAAATGCTGCAAAAGGATACTCATAAGGGTACGGGTATAATGTGGCTTGCTGATCAGATAGGCATTGAGAGGTCGCATATAGCCGCAATAGGCGATTATTATAATGACTGGGATATGCTTAAAACCGTAGGTCTGCCTGCCTGCGCTGGTCAGGCTCCTAAGCCGATACATGAGATATGCAAGTATGAGGCTTGCCACTGCAACCACGGCTGTGTGGGCGATCTGCTTGAATATATTATGAGCGGCAGAGCGGAAGATGATATCCTAAAAGAACGCCAGGCTGCACTGCGGTAAAGGGGGCGTCAGTATGATAATAGGCGCTCACTTAAGCGCGTCCAAGGGCTACACTCATATGCTCAGGGAAGCGCTTTCAATCGGTGCAAACACATTTCAGTTCTTTACCCGCAATCCGCGCGGCGGAAAGGCAAAGGATATAGATGAAAAAGATGTTGCAACATTCCTTCAGGAAAGCGCAGAAAACGGTGTAGGAGTAATTCTTGCTCACGCTCCGTATACGCTGAACTGTTGTTCTGCAAATGAGGACACAAGGCGCTTTGCACGAGAAACGTTTGCGGATGACCTCAGAAGAATGGAATATACTCCGTCAATGCTTTATAATTTTCACCCCGGCTCACATACGGGGCAGGGTACAGAGC
>URIN01000040.1 GCA_900547915.1 uncultured Clostridium sp.
AGCGGTGATATTCGCCCATCTCAAGAACTGCCTGCACCATCTGACGTTTCATAAGTCTGAAATCAGACGCGCCGTTTACAAACGGAACATCAGCAACTTTATTAATAATCTTATAAAACGCGGATTTCATTGCGCTCATAAGTTTATTCTCCTTGCGCTCCTCCTGATAAGCGGTAACGCAGTCAACATCCGGATTTTCTTTCATTATAGATAGCATCTGAAGAACAACTTCGGGACGCTGCTGCAAATCCGCGTCAATAAGGCAGACAAGATCTCCGCGCACGGCGTTGAGGCCTGCGTAGATTGCCGCCTCTTTGCCGAAATTACGGCTGAAAGAAAGCACCTGTATCTGAGAATCCTTATGCTCCTCATACATTTTTTTGAGCAGTTCGTAAGTTTTATCCTTACTGCCGTCATTTACAAAGACAAATTCGTAATCATCAACCTTGCCGTCAAAAACTTTTTTGACTTCGGAATAGAATTTTTCAACATTTCCCTCTTCGTTATAGCAGGGAACTACAAGTGAAAGTTTCATTTTAAACCTCTTGATAATTTAATACTTCTGCAATAAAACAGATGATTTCCGTTAACACCGTTGTTATTGTAACACAACATATCGGCAAAAACAACAACCAAATAACAATATTTATAATTATTAAGGTATTTGTAAATTATTCAAGTTTTTGACGCTTACACTTTTAAACTGATGTAAACACAGGTTTACAGTGGCGCAACTAAGCGTAAAACGCGATTTACATTTTGAGGATGTAAACAAAAGTTAATGGTAGATTCGATTTACAGCGGGTAAGATAAAATTGCACTGCAAAGAGCAAAACACACGGAGGTAATACAATAATGAAGAACAACCATGCAAAATTTTTACCGCTTGACAATGCTGCAAAAATATATCCTGCTGCAATGACAAAAAAATGGAATGCGGTTTTTGCCATATCAGTTTATTTAAAAGAAGAAGTAAATAAAGATAAACTCAGAGAAGCAGTTGAAGATCTTGAAAAAAGATTTCCCAGCTTTTATGTTTGCCTGAAAAAGGGAATGTTTTGGGATTATTTCTACAAAGCGGAAAGTCTTGATATAATTACCGATTCAAAAGACTTATGCAAACCCATAAATACCAATGATAAAAAGCGCCCGCTTTTCAGAATAATAACAAACGGCTGCGAGTTAAGGTGTGAGTTTTTCCACGCAGTAACTGACGGATCAGGAGCCATGGAATTTGTAAAGGCACTGATGCTCAGATATTTACAGCTTTGCGGATGCGAAGTAAGAGATGCAAAATCTTACGGAATAAAGGAGTGCAAAGACGCGCCTAACAAAAGCGAGTTTGAGGACGATTTTCTTAAGATTTATGACGGCAGCAAAGGAGCGGCAAGAAAAGGCAAAAAGGCCTACCAAATAAAAATTGAAAAGGAAAAAGAGGGATTTTACAGAGACGAAGTGTGCATACCGCTTTCAAATTTAAAAAAACTGACAAAAAAATATGACTGCACCGTTACTCAGTTTATAACCGCCGCTTACGCCATGGCTCTTATAAACATCTATAACGATGACTGCCGCAACACAAAAAAGCCGCTTATAATCTCAATACCTGTTAATCTCAGAAAATATTGGAAAAGCGGCACACTGAGGAATTTTTCATCGTTTATAACTGCTGATGTTTCGCCAAGCGGAAATATGAGTTTTGAAGCAGTGCTCAGCGAAATAAAAAAAGAAATGGGAGAAAAAATAAGCAAAGAGCATCTTTACAGTGATGTATGCCGCAATGTTTCTGATGAAAAGATGCTTATTTCTCGCCTTGCACCGTCATTTTTGAAAAAGCCCGTTATGAAAACTGCTTTCAGACTATTCGGCGAAAGAAAATACACATCAACAGTTACAAATCTGGGCTCTGTAAAACTGCCGCCAGAAATGGAAGAGCACATAAATATGATTACCGTAACACTTGGCGAAACATATATAAACCCGATAAACTGCGCCGTAGTAAGCTTTTCAGACACGCTTTGCGCCACACTTTCATTTGCCGGAAACGGTTTTGAGATAGTAAGATACTTTATGGATATACTTCAGTCAAACGGTCTTAAAGTCTCCTGTGCAGGTGCAGTATAAAATACAAACAAAAATACCGGTCTGCTTAAAAGCATTCCGGTATTTTTGTTTTCGGAGGATAAAAGACTTATCCTTTTAAGAGGTAAATTTACTGTTCTTACAAGCCGCCGCCGCGTTCTTTTTCCCTAAGCTTTTTCATATATTTCATTCCAAAATATGTGCCGAGAGCCGAAACAACGGTAATAACTGCAAAAGCAGCAATAAAGAGGGTGTAATTATTATCTATCAGACTGCTTCCGCAATATGTGGAGGAAATTATTGCAGGTATTCTGGCAATTCCCGTTATTATCAAAAACGGCAAGAATTTCGTATCAGTAAGTCCTATAAAATATGTAATTATATCTTTTGGGGTGCCGGGTATGAGATAAATTATAAAAAGCAAAAGGTATTTCTTTTTTGAATTTTTTATAAAGTTCCACTCGTTTATTTTATCTATATCAACAAAAAGCCTAACAAATTTTACGCCAAACACTCTTGTGAGGACTAAAATTACAAATGAACCTATTTCAGTTCCCAGCATGCAGTAAAAAAGCCCGCCGAATGTGCCCCACACATAGCCTGAACCTATTTCAAGAGGCTCGGCAGGAATTATCTTAACAACAGTCTGAAAAGCCCTAATAAAGACGAACACGGCGTTTGCAGGCACCGAAAAACTGTCAAGCCACGCTTTAAAAGTCTTTTGGTCTGAGATAACGCTCATAAGTTCCCTGCCTAAAGTTAAATAAAGCGTCAAAAAGCAGCCTGCAACAACAGCCGCCGAAACGCAGCCTAATATCAGCTGCCGTTTTGAAACGCTTTTTGTTCTTAGCATTTTATACATTACACAGCCGCCTCGAATCCCGCCGTTACTGAAACCGGCGCTTTTTTTTCGTGCCAGAAAAAATTGAGCTGGCCGCGGTAATTCGGTTTCCAAGGCTTGTTTTTGCCGTTATAATGCACAAAAACAGTGTTTTGTTTTACCCAGCCAAGGTCAAGGCTGTTTCTTTTGTATGTAGCTTCATCAAGATTATAGAAACAAGGATTTATTGAAATAATCTTATCCTTAAACAACGCGTTTATAACATCCTGATCCGCCTGATAAAGTGTTCTGCCTTTTTTTGAAATATAGCTGAATATCTCGTCTGCGGTAATGCTCTTTCTCATATTGTCTACATTTATCATAAGCACGCCAGCATTTATATAATCGCTGTGCCTGCCGAGGTTCAGTCTCATTCTGTTGAAGGCTTTTATCACTCCCCTTGTATGACCAGCACCTGCGAAAACCATATCCCCGAAGTCTATATTATATAAAAGCCTTACTGAATTGAGAACGGCAATATCAGGGTCAAGATACAATATTCTGTGCACATCCTGAGGCAGATATTCAAAGAGCAGAAGCCTGTAATACGTCTCTTTTGAGATGCGCTTAGTAAAATGCGCACCGTCAAAAAGCTCCGATGCAATCTTTATGGGATGCAGTTTTATTCTGCCGCAGTCAACACCGTTTTGTATGTATGTCAGATCCGTAAATGTAAGCGAACTGTGAGCAATATAAACATCGAATTCATCTCTGTTAGATGCAACAAGAGTTTTCAGCATACGTATCAAAACATCAGAGTAATTTGCATCTATTGTAACAAGAATATTCATAACACACACTCCTTTTCGTTTCTTTACCACAATAATATCCTGCTGCTTTTAAATCGGAGTAAAACAAAAATAAAGAAATGTTAAGAAGCCGCTAAAAACCGATTTTATTCTCCGTTTTCAGCTTAACACAGCCTGAATTTTAACAAAAAGCGGCGCTTATCATAAAATGAAATGACTACTAAAAAAGGAGCAAATTTTATGTTTAATTATATAAAAAAACTGCAGTATCCCATCAACATCAAACACTGTGACCCAAAAGCCGCAAGTCTTATAATTTCACAATACGGCGGCCCAGACGGAGAACTCGGTGCATCACTGCGCTATCTTTCTCAGCGTTATTCAATGCCACTGCCCGAATTAAAAGGCCTGCTTACAGATATAGGCGTGGAGGTATCACAATGAATACTTTTAGCCTCGTAAGCCTCTATTTCACGCTTACCTTTGATAATCTGCCCTTGCCATTTTTCATGGAGCATACTTAGATGTATATCCATTTTTCTGTCCTTGTACACAACTATTTTATCAATCAGTCCGCGATAGAACATATCGTTCCACTCGTTGCCCGATAGCAGATTTTCTATATACCTTTGTGTATCGGATATGATATTTTCCTTTTCTGCAAGGAGATTATCAAAGTCTTTCTGTTTTGCAATCTGTGACTTGATTTCGTCAATTTCATTATCAAGTTTTCCCTTTGCTTCTCGGTATTCCTGAGTGGTTATATCACCGCTTATGAGAATATCAAGGAGCCTTTTCTTTTTGTTTTCTTCCTTTTCAAGTTGTTTTGTCAGGTGAGCAATAGTATTAAGTTTGTTGTTGCTTTGCAGAACTGTTTTCAGTGCTTTGGTCATCTTATCAATAATCTGCACCTTTTCAAGATCTATATCTTTAACAACCATCATTAAAAGTTGGCGCAAATCTCTGTCGCTTATTGAGTTTGTTGCGCAGCCGACTTGCAGTTCGTTCTTGTCCTTTTGCTTTGAGCCGTTCTTTTGACTTTCAGCGCACACCCATTTTTCAAGCACATTTCCGTTACTGTATTTTTTCTGTCTATGCACAAACGAACTGCCACATTCGCCACACTTGATTTTGCCGCTCATAGCATATCGGTTTGCATATTTTGCTTTCGTTTTTTCGTCAGGTCTGCGACGGGCAAGTTCTCGCTGAACTGCATCAAATCGTTCTCGTGATATTATGGGTTCGTGATGATTTCGTATGGTCACAAATTCAAGTTCTCCCTTGTTGTACTTTTTCTGATGAGTAAGATAGTCGGCGGTATATGTCTTTTGCTGAACAAGGTCGCCGCAGTATTTTTCATTTTTAAGAACTCGCAGAATTACGGTGCATGACCAGTCTTTCATTCTTGTTGATGTGGGAACACCCTCTGCACGAAGTTCTTTTGCAATTCTATGTACTCCCTTGCCTTCATCAAGAAATTTGTGATAGATAAGCCTTACCGTTTCAGCACCCTGCTCGTTAATAATCAATTCACCATTGCGAACATCATATCCCAGCATATCCTTTCCGAATACCTTCCCCTGCTCCATCATTCTGCGTTGTCCCCATTTAACTCGTTCAGAAGTTTTACGGCTTTCCTCCTGAGCAATGGTAGAGAGCAGGGCAAGCCGCATTTCTCCGTCATTGTCAAGGGTATAGATATTATCGTTCATAAACATAACGCCTATGCCCAGAGCCTTAAGCTCACGAGTGTAACTGATACTGTCAACTATGTTACGGGCAAATCTGCTGATTTCCTTCGTTATAATCAAATCAAATTTATGTTCCCTTGCATCTGCAATCATTCTGTTAAAGGCATCACGCTTTTTAGTGTTAGTTCCGCTTATACCCTCGTCAACATAGATTTCATACATCTTCCATAAAGGATTTCGTTTAATAAATTCATCAAAATATCTCTGCTGACTTTCAAGGGAATTTGCCTGATCGCAACTGTCAGTGGATACTCTGCAGTACGCTGCAACAGTCATTATCTTATCATCCATAAATGTATTGAACATAAATTCACCACTTCAGAAACAACAAGAATATTCAAACATTAAAAAATCCAGTTATATTTTAAGCATTTCTTTAAGTCTTTCGTACTGAGTGTAGTCTATCCTGCCGCTATCCTTTAGGGCAAGGAGCACTGCCCCCTCAAGCACGATTTCAAATTCTTTACTTTTCAAGCTTTCGGCATAATCCTTTGGTCTGTTTAAGATGATTTTTGTTTTCATCACAATGCACCTCAAGGATTTTTATGCAAAGCAAGATTGTCCTTATTCAATTACAAAAAAAGGAACTTATGTTTCCATAAGTTCCTTTAAATCATCCTTTGTATCAACATCAAATATTTCATATTCATTATCTGCATTAACACAAATTGTTTTTAAGCCGCTTTTCTTTATAGCATCAAGTCCGCTTTTTCCTTTTTCAATACTTGCAAGATGTTCAAATGTTTCTTTTGGGAATATTACGGGACTTGCAGAAACGTCATTATAACCTAGACGGATTATACAGTTTTTATTGTAATAAAAAGCGAGAAGTAATTTTTCTATACTCAAGAGACTTACTAAAGGCTGGTCTGAATTTAAAAACATTATTGCGTTTGAAGCCTTTCCTGTATAATCCATTGCTAATTTAATTGCGTCACTTTTATCTTTAAAAGAATGTAAAACGCAGTCTATATTTTTTTCTTTGCAAATTTCACTAATTTCTTTATGAACAGTTACCACAACAGACTTATAAAACAAAGGATTTTTTGCTAATTCTATTGAGTAATCAATAAGTTTTTTATTAAAAAGAGTTGCTAATAATTTATTTTCCTGTCCAAAGCGTTTTGACTGACCTGATGCCATAACAACACAAGTAACTTGCGGTAATTTTTCATCCAAATCACAAACTAACACATCTTTGCTATTAATTATACTATTAAAAAAAGCGGAATTTTGCTTTCTTAAAACAAGAACACACCTTTTTGATTTCATCAGTTTTTGAATTGCGTTATGATATTCTTTTACAGAATTTTCAACATACCCGATTTCATCAATTACACACCATTTGTTACTGCTGTTAATACATTTATCTATCTCATCGATACACCTTTTTGAAAATGTGTTTTCCACAATTTTCATTTTGCATCTTTGCGATTCAACAGACTCATCATATGTAGCGACCACAAATTCTTGGCAATAATTTGTTTTAAAAAGCACGCACTGTTTTTCTTTTGCAAAAGTAGTGATTTGGTCAACGCCTTCATTTTCTATACTTTTTACAAACTCCCGCGCCAAGGTGGTTTTACCGCTGTTTATAGCACCTGTTACAACAAGGTGAGTTTTATTGCTGCTGTTGAAAATATCTATTATAGATTTCCTGTGAAGATCTCCTACATTCATCTGCATATTTTTCATACTTAATCATAAACTCCCTTGCCTCGTTTGAAAGCACACTGCCCCCTCCGCCTTTGCCGCCTATTGATTTTTCACAAAGTTTAAAACCGAGTTCCTTTTCCGCTTTATTAATAAGCTGCAAAGCCTTTGTGTAGGCCATATTCATTTCTATTGCCGCTTTTCTTAACGAACCAAGCTTATCTATATTTTTAAGCAATTCGTATGGCCCTTGACCGAAAAATTTTTCTCCGCTGTCTGAGCAGATATAAATTTTAATATCACTTTTCATAACTTTTTCACCTTATTTTCAGCAAACATTAACAGCAAGGAAATATTGCGTATCTGTCAAGTGCCTTTACTACTTTTACACCTTTAAACGCTTTATTTAGAATATTTTCAATGCAAGTTTGGCTGTCGGTTTTTGTATCTATTATCCCTGCGCATTTACCTTCTGAAATTACAATTACTTTTTCACAGGAATACAGCGCCAGCATAGGGTCGTGGAGTGTTACTAAACCTGTAACACCCTTTTCCTTTGCTATACTTGAAAGCAAATTCATAGTTGAATAACGATTTGTAATATCAAGCGCACTGTCCGGCTCGTCCAAAAGCCATAGCTTTGTATTTTCCGCCACAGTTCGTGCAATAATACAAAGCTGCTGCTGACCTGCGCTTAAAGTTGAGTAATTTCTTTTACCGAAATTTTCAAGTCCTACAAATTTCAGTGCGTTTTCTGCTTTTTGAATTTGTGAAGAAGAGGGATTTTCAAACATTGATAATCTTGAATTAAATGCAGACAAAACAACGTCTAACACGCTCATATCCTCTGAAACACCAGTTTTTTGAGGTATGTAACTTATAAGCCTTGACCTTTCTTTTAAAGACAGCGTTTTTATATCCTTGTTTTCAAAAGTTATCTCTCCGCTGCTCTCAATCAGCTGTGCAACAGCTTTTAACAAAGTAGTTTTTCCGCAGCCGTTTTGACCTACTACTGCGCATAAACCATTAACTGAAAAAGAAAGATTTTCAAGCACCTTGTTATTTCCATAAGATACTGACAAATTATCAATTTTTAACTGATTTTCATTACTCATAATTTTTCTTTCTGACAAGGAGGTACACTAAAAACGGTGCTCCAACAAGTGAAGTAAATATACTCAAAGGCAATTCGCTTTCAGCGGCGCTTCTTGCAAAAATATCTGCAATAAGCATAGTGATTATGCCGACAAGCGCCGCGCAGAGCATTGATGATTTTTTGTTCGTTTTCATCAGCATTCTTGCAATATGCGGTGCGATCAAGCCAACAAAACTTATTATACCCGTAGCACTGATTACACTGGCTACACCGAGGGTTGAAACTATTAAAACAATTCTGCGCATTTTAGGAACATTTACACCTAAAAGTTCCGCCTCTTCGCTATTATATGACAAAAGCATGATCTGACGATGAAGCGCAAAAAGCAACAAAACACAGGCCACGCCGATTACTGCCATAGGAATAAGACTTTTAAGTGTAACCGCATTTAGGCTGCCCATTATCCAATATTCTATTG
>URIN01000041.1 GCA_900547915.1 uncultured Clostridium sp.
GATGTTATGCGGTGATAATATGAAAAAAATAGTATCAGTAATGTTTTGTGTGGCAATCGTTTTGTGCTTTTCTGCTTGCTCAAGTCAAAAACAGGGAGAAATTCAGATACCCACACAGCATACAACCGCAACTGAAATCGAATCTTCAGAAGCAAAGAACGGCAGTAGGATATCTGCCGATAACGGATTTACGCCTTTTACCTGTTCTGAAGATGATGATTTTTCTATTTTTTGTAAAATCGGCGGTGTATCTTATAAAGTCGATACAGAAGCAAATTCGCTTATACAATCTCAGAATAGTTTTGAAAAAACTGTGCTTACTTTTGACGATGACGTTAAAAGTTGTATGTTGGTAGGCAATGCTATTTACATCAGCTGTGCAAACGGACTTTATAGGTTACCTGTAGATGATAGTGGAAACTGCAGCGTAGATAAAATATCTGTTGTTGTCAGCGGTATTTTATGCACACCTTCATATTGCCTTAATAATCAAATGGCTGTTCGTGTTTCAGGAACTCAGGATGATAGTTACCTGCTTTTGGATACGCAGACGGGTGATTATGAAGCGGCTTATAATTTCAATGAATATCTTTCAGATGGCGATGCGCCGTCCGGTCTAATATCTTCTGATAAAGCGGGTGAGACCGCCCTCGAAAAAATTAAGTCAAAAGAGTTTGAGGGTTATTTTTCAGAGGAAAATTATTCAGCTGTAAGCAGTGTGACTCTTGTTCATTATCCTGATTTTTATTATGGAATACAGGGAACAGTTTGGGAATTCGGTAAACATTCTGAATATTCTTATATGGTTGAGATTGTAGCTGACGGTAAGGATATAGCTCCTAAATTTACTGCTTTTGTAAATGCATATAATTCTGAGATTCAATTTGTAAGCTTCAGAAAAAGCTAATGAATTTTTTTGCCCTCAAAGGTCATAATACTTTTGAGGGCCGTTCTTATATACGGCACCTTTTGTTAATTTTATTTCTGAAGGTGTGTTTATGACAGAAGCCGAAAATAATCAGACGCAGGACAGCAAAAAAGTTGCTATTGTCGGAGTTGGAATGGTTGGCATGAGCTTTGCTTATGCTATGCTTAACCAAAATATATGTGACGAACTTTGTCTGATTGACATCAATAAGGAACGAGCGGAAGGGGAAGCTATGGATCTTTCGCACGGCCTTCCTTTTGCTCCCAGTAGTATGAAAATATATTCTGGAGATTATAATGATTGCACCGATATGGATATCGTGGTAATATGTGCCGGTGTTCCACAGCTTGACGGTGAAACAAGAAGAGATTTGCTTCAAAAGAACTATAAGGTATTTAAAACTATAGTAAAGCCTATTGTGGAAAACGGCTTTAACGGTGTGTTCCTTGTAGCAAGCAATCCTGTAGATGTAATGACGCAAGTCGTTCTTGAACTTTCAGGTTTTCCCAGTGAAAAAGTTATAGGTTCCGGAACATCGCTTGATACAGCGCGTTTAAGATATATGATGGGCGATTATTTTAAGGTGAATCCTAGAAATGTGCATGCATATGTAATGGGAGAACACGGAGACTCAGAGTTCGTTGCGTGGAGCAGCGCTATGCTGTCTGTGTTGCCCATACACGAACTTGAATCGCATAGTGATGAAATGATGAGAGATCTTGATGAAATAGCTGTAAATGTCCGTGAATCGGCTTATAAGATCATTAAAGCAAAGAAAGCTACCTATTACGGAATAGGTATGGTACTAGCCAGACTTACACGGGCAATTCTAAATGACGAGAATTCTATTTTTACTGTATCAGCTTATCTCAATGGGGAATATTCACATAGCGGATTTTATATCGGAGTCCCCGCTCTTATAAACAGAAGTGGAATTAGAAAGATACTTGAGATTCCTCTTGACGATGAAGAGAAAAAGAATTTTGAGGCATCTGCAAGTGTTATCAAAGAAATGATAGATGAAATCGGACTTTGACAGGAAGATACTGTCATTATAATATACAAATATAAAGACAATTGTTGTAAACTGCGTTTTCTACCGTGGGTCGGTTGAGTAAACTGATGAGCGGCAGTATCATAAATAACGTGGTTTACACGTTTACATATACAGCTTTCGGTAAACTGCAAATATCTGTTCCCTCGGAGGGGTTGTTTTGGATAACATAAAATTCGGAAAATTTATTAAACAGTTAAGGGCTGAAAAGAATATGACGCAAAAACAGCTTGCCGAAAAGTTGTTTATTACGGACAAAGCTGTTTCAAAATGGGAACGCGGACTAAGTCTTCCCGATATTTCATTACTTGAAAACATAGCTGAGATCTTTGACGTTTCTGTGTCAGAACTTGTTAATGGGGAACGTGACACTTCACCGAAGGATGATGAAGATCCCGATACATATAATAATTCTGATTTAAATTACAGTGATAACGATCAGTATCATGAAAGATTACAGCCGAATAATTATGATGTTTCAGAAAATAATTTTCTGCTTCCTCGAACACTTGATGATTATAAAAAGTCAAAGTTTGAAAATTTCCGTCAGAAAATCAAACCTGTTGCAATAATATCAGTAGTTCTGGCTGTTATTCTGATTGTAGTTCAAGTGTCATATTATTTTCTAAATGCTACTAAAGGCATTGAGTATCCCTTTGCTTATCAGGAAAATGTTGTTAGTGAACTGTGTGTGTTGCTTATGTTTTTCGGAATGTTTTTCTTAACACGCAGACAGTCCAGATGGCATGTTTTTTCAATTATGTTATTGATAGTGTTGACTGGATTCAATTATGTTCTCTTTGCTTCAGGACCTAAAGAAACGGTTAAAGTTGATTATTCACCCGGTTATTCGAATTGCGCTATTGTTAAGCGTAACACAAAGAATGGACAAATTAAGCTATACAGACCTTTTTTAGGTGTTTTTTGTAAAGAGCATGATGTTATTTCAGATTCATCTACTAAACTCCAAAATACTCAGTGGCTAAACAGTGATGTCTGCCTTGTTACATACGCATATGATTTTGGCGCGGTGAAAGGTTACGCTGCAACATATGGTGACAGGTCTGACGGCACAAGTTATTATTCCGTATGCAATGCTGTAACAGGTACATGGACAGCAACTAATAAAAGCGCCGATTCTGTTGGGTTTATCTGTGATAAAAACGGTATAAAGATTACATATAACGGAACTGATTATGAATACAGCTATTCTAGTACGGAGCAGTACGGCACAACTGCTATAATACTAAGAGGGGAATATTCTGACGAATATATCATAGCACTTAATGAGGATTGTGTTATTGATAATGTTTCCGGAATTATTGAAGACGGCGGAACTGTTACTCTGTGTAAAATAGGGGAGGGTTCTGCTCCTGTTGTTATGAGTTGTAAAACAAGCAAACAGGAAAATCTCGAGGAATATAGCGTGGTTTCTCCTCCTGCGGGTGAGTATGAAATATGTAATGGTATTATTTATTACAGTTATGACGGTGTGAAAACATATACCGCACCTGCTGAAATAAGAGGAGATAAACTGTGTGATAATGGGTCTGCAATAAGTGATAATATAACTTATTTTACAGTACGTGAAGAGAACGGAGCCAAGATATATTATAAGACTTCAGATTCTGATGAATGGAAAAACACATTCATTCAACTTGACGGCTATTTTGAAATCGGCTCAATGGGATTCCTAGATGAGAATAATATATATATGCTTGCATTTGTTGATTTCGCTATGACGGACGCTTTCGGTTCAATTAAATATACTTCAAATGGAGGAAAAACATGGAGTGACCGCTCATACGGCGTTGGCGAAAACGATTATACTCATTTTAAAATAAACAGTGAATGTCTTTATATTGATGAAAACACAGCGTTTTTAACTATGCCTTCCGGCAGCGGTGAGGACAGCAGTCTTTTTATGTCTACAGACGGAGGCAGAACATTCAGTCTTGTTACATTCAGTACTGCAGTGGATTATGATTATTATAATCTGCCCGTTTATGAAAACGGTGTTCTAACAGTCAAAAACACAATGGGTTCAGATGCAGATATTACTGAAATTTCAAAAACTTTCGTTTCATATGACTATGGAAAAACATGGTCAGAACAATAGCTTATATAGAATAATAAAAGCAGGGCAAAGCCCTGCTTTTAATTTTGTTTATTTGTTGTTTTCTAAAAGATATGTACCGCTTGACAGAACTGCTATTGCATAATCTCCATATTTATAAAACTGTTTTACTGGCTCTTCAAAAGATAAATAATCAGATACGGTCAAGTCTGAGCCGTCTATTTTTCTTACCTTGTTTGTTGAAGAGCATACATAGATATCTCCGTCACCTACTGAAATGTGTGTTGGCTTAATGAATGTTGAAGCGTCTTTACCGCCTATTCTGAGATCAACTTGCATATTCTGGCTGGAGTATCTTATAACACAACTCTCCGCAGGGCAGATACACCAAAAATATTTGCCGTCAAGCGCTAATGAACTAACTGTTTCATCATGATATTT
This sequence comes from uncultured Clostridium sp., assembly GCA_900547915.1. Taxonomy (GTDB): domain Bacteria; phylum Bacillota; class Clostridia; order Oscillospirales; family Acutalibacteraceae; genus Eubacterium_R. The sequence continues at coordinate 4,501 of URIN01000041.1, forward strand.
AAAATATCCGCTCCAAGCCAGTTCTCCTTCCCGGTCAAATATTCCCGCTTCTCCGTTTGGATAGAGAACAAGTACCCGCCTGTCATAGAGTATTGCAGCGTCACATTGCACAAAATTTGGTATGATTTTGCTTATTTGCTCAAATGCTGAACCGAATTTTTTAAAGAGATATGCGTTTTTAGTTAAAACTTCTTTAGTTTTGTTTTCAAAATCTATAACGCTGTATCTTGCTTTGAACTGGTTTGTGTTCATTAACGGTCTTTTTTCAACAAGAACAGCTTTATTGTTGTCATACTTGAAAACATCAACTATTTCTTTAGTACTTATTCTTATCAAGATTAGACCTCCGAAGAAGTGAGATAACCAAGTGTCATAAGACTGTCGGTAAGATGAACATTTTCTACAAGAACTTCAGGATGTGCCATACTAATATCATAATTGCTGAAGTTCCAGAAGCTCTTTATTCCGAGGTTAATGAGCAAATCTGTAAGTTCTCTCATATCGTTTGAAGGTATGCAAATAACAGCGCAAATCGGTTTATTGTCAATGCAGAAGTTTTCAATGTAATCAATGTTTCTAACAGGTATCCCTTTGATCATTTTTCCGCATATCGCCTCATTTTTATCAAAAATACCTATTACTTTAAAACCACTGTTTACACCGAATATCTTGTTGCAAACAGCTTTACCAAGGTTTCCGGCACCGATAAGTATTGTCTTGCGCTCTTTTTCAACACCTAATATCTCGCCGATCTTTGTGTGCAGTTCCGGCACGTTGTAGCCGTATCCCTGTTGTCCAAAACCGCCGAAACAGTTGAAATCGTGGCGTATCTGTGAAGCGGTAAGACCCATTCTGTTTGCAAGTTCTTTGGAGCTTATGCGTACAATTCCGTTCTCTTTTAAACTCTGCAGAAATCTGTAATATCTGGGTAGTCTTTTAATTACGGAAATTGATATTTCGTCTTTTTTCTCCATAGTGTTTACCCCTGAAAATCGTTTATTTTGTCATTTCGGTAATCGTATCCATTACATAGTTGCCGAATTCTTCACAGGTGCAGCCTGTGTCTCTGCCTGTGATTGTAAGCTTCTTCTCTTCAAACATACACTTGTCAAGTGCCTTTTCAAGAGCATCAGCTTTATCCTGATAACCTATGTGCGAAAGAAGCATTACAGAAGCCCTGAGCATGCTACATGGATCAGCGTATTTGCCTCTGCCTTCAGTTATCATTCTGGGTGCAGAGCCGTGGATAGCTTCAAACATTGCGTATTTCTTACCTATGTTAGCAGAACCGGCAGTTCCTACGCCGCCCTGAAATTCAGCAGCTTCGTCAGTGATGATGTCACCGTAAAGGTTGGGAAGTACAAATACCTTGAAGTCTTTTCTTCTGTTAGGATCAATAAGTTTTGCTGTTGTAATATCGATGTACCAGTCATCAGTAACAATATCGGGATATTCCTCACCAATCTTCTTTGCAGTGTTAAGGAATTTACCGTCAGTTGTTTTTATGATATTAGCTTTTGTAATAATTGAAACCTTACCTTTGTTGTTTTTCTTAGCATATTCGTATGCAAGGCGAGCAATTCTTTCACAGCCTTCCTGAGATGCTACAGTAAAATCTACCGCAAGGTCGTCAGTAATATTTACGCCGTAAGAACCTACTGCATAACCGCCCTCTGTGTTTTCGCGGAAGAAAGTCCAGTCAATGCCTTCTTCAGGTACACGTACGGGACGCATGTTAGCAAAAAGATCAAGCTCTTTTCTCATAGCAACGTTAGCTGATTCAACGTTCGGCCAACCGTCTCCCTGACGGGGAGTAGTTGTTGGGCCTTTAAGAATAACATGGCAAGCCTTGAGTTCTTCAAGCACGTCATCCGGAATTGCTTTGAGGCATTTTGCACGGTTTTCAATAGTCAGTCCGTCAATCTCTTTAAACCTAACTTTTCCGCTTGCAACTTCATCTTTAAGAAGAAATGCAAGAACTCTTTCACTTTCTTTTGTGATGATAGGGCCGATACCGTCACCGCCGCAAATACCAATCACAATGGTGTCAAGCTTCTGATAGTCAACAAAATCTTTTTCTTCTTTGATTTTCTTTGCTCTTGCAAGCTGACCTTCCATAAGGTGCCTGAACTGCTCTACGGCATTGTCTATTGCAAGTTTTTCATTGTTATCCATATTAGTTTTCTCCTGTGATTATTTATTCATTTCTCTTGTGTAGTCAAGCAGTCCGCCGCAAAGGAGCATTGCTCTCTGACGGTCCGAAAGGTGAGAAGCGTCAAGCTCATATTCCTCGCCCTTTGTATTGTTAACAAGAGTTATCTTTTCGCCTTTTTCAAGTTTTTCTCTGATGTTGGGAAGAGAAAGTTCGTCAAGCTGATCAATCTTGTCATAATCTGCCTCATTCTTAAATGTAAACGGAAGAATGCCAGCGTTTACAAGGTTTGCAACGTGAATTCTTGCAAAACTTTTTGTAATAACAGCCTTTACACCAAGATAAAGCGGAACGAGAGCTGCGTGTTCGCGGCTTGAGCCCTGACCGTAGTTAGAACCGCCGATGATAATGCCTTTGCCTTCTTTCTTAATTCTCTCGGGGAATGTTTCGTCACAAACTGCGAAGCAATACTGAGAAAGATGAGGAATATTTGAACGATAGGGAAGTATCTTTGCACCTGCAGGCATAATGTGGTCTGTTGTAATGTTGTCGCCAACCTTGAGAATTGCCTTCGCATTGATCTCGCTCGGAAGCGGTTCGGTCTTCGGGAAAGGCTTGATGTTGGGTCCGCGAAGAACTTCAATGCTGTCTGCCTCTTCCTCACTTGCAGGAGGCTCTATCATATTGTCGTTAACGATAAACTTTTCAGGCATTGTTACGTGAGGAGCTTCGCCGAGTTCCCTCGGATCTGTAAGGTAACCTGTAAGAGCTGAAGCTGCTGCAACTTCAGGTGATACAAGATAGATACCTGCGTCTTTTGTGCCGCTTCTGCCTTCAAAGTTTCTGTTGAAAGTACGAAGTGAAATACCGCCTGAATTCGGACTCTGTCCCATACCAATACAAGGACCGCATGCTGATTCAAGAATTCTTGCACCGGCGTTTATCATATCAGAAAGTGCACCGTTAAGAGCAAGCATGTTGAGAACCTGCTTTGAGCCGGGTGCTATACACAGCGAAACGGTAGGGCAAACTGTTTTGCCTTTGAGTATAGCTGCAACTTTCATCATATCAACATAAGATGAGTTGGTGCAGGAACCGATAGCTACCTGATCAACTTTAATCTTTCCTATTTCTTCTGTTGTTTTAACATTGTCAGGCATATGAGGGCATGCTGCCATTGGCTCAAGTGAGCACAGATCAATATCAATAACCTCATCATATACAGCATCGCTGTCAGGCAAAATTTCTGTCCAGTCTTTTTCTCTGCCCTGAGCTTTAAGAAAAGCAAGGGTGATTTCGTCAGACGGGAAAATAGAAGTAGTTGCGCCTAATTCTGCACCCATATTTGTAATCGTAGCACGTTCGGGAACTGATAAGGTCTTTACACCGTCACCGCCGTACTCTATGATTTTTCCTACGCCGCCTTTAACGCTCATTATTCTGAGTACTTCAAGAATAATGTCTTTAGCTGATACCCACGGCTTGAGATAACCGTGAAGATTTATTCTGGTCATTTTAGGCATCGGAATATAATATGTACCTCCGCCCATTGCAACAGCTACATCAAGTCCGCCTGCGCCCATAGCAAGCATGCAAATGCCGCCGCCTGTCGGGGTATGGCTGTCTGATCCTATAAGCGTTTTTCCGGGAATACCAAATCTTTCAAGGTGTACCTGGTGGCAGATACCATTGCCGGGACGTGAAAAATAAATTCCGTGCTTTTTGGTAACTGTTTGTATGTAACGGTGGTCATCCGCATTTTCAAACCCCGTCTGAAGTGTGTTGTGGTCAATATAAGCAACGCTCTTCTCGGTTTTAACACGCTTAACGCCCATTGCTTCAAATTCAAGGTACGCCATTGTGCCTGTTGCATCCCTGTCTCTTATACACATCTGACGCTGCCGACGAATAGCCTTGTGTAG
>URIN01000042.1 GCA_900547915.1 uncultured Clostridium sp.
GTCTTCGTAAAATTGGCAATGTAACAGTTCAGCCGGATAATGAACAGACCAAGGGAAAAATCAAAAAGATTTCTCACCTTGTAGAAGCTCAGGAAGCATAAGAGGAGGTGCGTTTTAAATGAGATTACATGAACTTTCTCCTGCTGAGGGCTCTAAAAAAGCAGTAAAAAGAATCGGCAGAGGCGCAGGCTCAGGCCAGGGCAAAACAGCCGGCAAGGGTCATAAGGGCGCAAAAGCCCGTTCAGGCTACAGCCGCCGTCCCGGTTTTGAAGGCGGTCAGATGCCTCTTCAGAGACGTGTTCCCAAGAGAGGCTTCAATAATATTTTCCGCACCGAATATGCCGTTGTAAATCTCTCTTCTCTTGAGGAAAGATTTGAGGCTAATGCAACTGTAGATGCAGAAAGCCTTAAGGCATGCGGACTTGTTACTAAAGAGCTTGACGGAATCAAGGTTCTCGCTAAAGGCGAGCTTACCAAGGCTCTTAATGTAAAGGTAAATGCAGTCAGCGAGGCTGCAAAAGCAAAGATAGAAGCTGCAGGTGGCACGGTGGAGGTGCTGTAAATGATTAAGACCATCGTCAACGCCTGGAAGGTTCCTGAAATAAGAAGAAAAATGCTGTTTACAGCATTTATAATTCTTGTTTTCAGAATCGGCTCTTTTATACCCGTACCGTTTCTTGATATTGCCGACACTATCGAGGTCGGCAGAGGAAACACAATCCTCACATATCTCAGTCTTATGACCGGTAGCGCGTTCAACTACGGAACGATTTTCGCTATGTCAATCACACCGTATATCAACGCGTCCATCATTATGCAGCTGCTTGCTGTTGCAATTCCGGCTCTTGAAAGACTTCAGAGGGAAGGCGAGGAAGGCAGAAAGAAGATTGCATCAATTACTCGTATAGTAACTGTTGTACTCGGTCTGCTTCAGTCCCTTGCTTATTACTTCTTCCTTCGTGCCAATGATTATCTTATGACAGATGCTAACGGCGCAGCTTTCACTGGTTTCGCAGCTGTATTTCAGGCTGTGGTTATAATAGCTGTTCTCACTGCCGGCACAGCAGTTATCATGTGGCTCGGCGAGCAGATCACTATTTCAGGTATCGGCAACGGTATTTCAATTATACTTTTCGCGGGTATCGTATCAAGATTCCCCACAATCATAAGACAGTATATCGGTTACTTGGAAACAGGCCGTATGGTTTACAATTTCCTCGTACCGGCAATCTTCATTGTATTCCTTCTTATGATCGTTTATATCGTATTTATGGATAATGCGGAAAGAAGAATTCCTATTCAGTACGCAAAGCGTGTTGTAGGTCGTAAGATGTACGGCGGTCAGTCCACTAATATGCCTATCAAGGTTAATATGAGCGGCGTACTTCCCATCATCTTCGCTTCATCAATTCTTTCTCTTCCAGGTACTGTTCAGATGTTTATTTCATCTGATAAATACGAGGGTACATTCTGGGAAAGCTTCTTCAATGCTTTCCAGAGCGATTCCTGGTGGTATGCGGGTATGTATTTTGTGCTCATCATTTTCTTCGGATATTTCTACAGCACAATTCAGTACAACCCGATCGAAATGGCAAACAATCTTCGCAAAAACAACGGTTCTATTCCCGGCATCCGTCCCGGCAAGCCAACATCAGATTATATCTTTAAAGTTCTCATGAGGCTTGTTCTTATTGGCGTTTTGATGCTTTCCGTTGTAGCTTTGCTTCCTATTATATGGTCACTTATCTGCGATGCAACTATCCCACCGCTTACAGAAGGCGGTACGGACGGCGGTTTCTCAGTTTCACTCGGCGGTACATCAATCATCATTATGTGCGGCGTAGCGCTTGAAACAGTTCGTCAACTTGAATCTCAGATGATGATGCGCCATTATAAAGGCTTCCTTGATTAATTGAAAGGGTGAGGGTTATGAATTTAATACTTCTCGGCGCTCCTGGTGCTGGCAAAGGCACACAGGCGGAAAAAATAGTTGAAAAGTATGGCATTCCCGCCGTTTCAACAGGCAATATCATTCGCGCCGCTTTAAAGGCAGGCACCGAAATGGGCTTAAAGGCAAAGTCATATATGGAGGCTGGCCAGCTCGTTCCTGATGATGTTGTCATCGGTATAATCAAAGACAGACTTGCAGAAAAAGACTGCGAAAACGGTTTTATCCTTGATGGATTTCCGCGTACCATTCCTCAGGCTCAGGCGCTTGAGGATATGGGCGTGCAGATTGATAAGGTGCTTGATATTGAAGTGCCTGATGAAAAGATTTCTGCAAGGCTTTCAGGAAGACGCGTTTGCTCCAAATGCGCAAATTCCTATCATATACTTTATAAAAAGCCCAAGGTAGAGGGCGTGTGCGACGCCTGCGGAGGCGAGCTCGTTCAGAGAAAGGACGATGCTCCCGAAACAGTTGCCGCAAGGCTTAAAGAGTATCATGAGATGACTGAGCCCCTTAAGGACTTTTATCAGAAACTCGGAAAGCTTGTAGTTGTTGAAGGTCAGGAAGAAGTTGCAGATACAACTGCTCTTGTCTTCAAAGCGTTGGAGGATTAACATGGTAGTGCTTAAAAGCAGCAGAGAGCTTGAGCTCATGAAAGAGGCGTGCATGATTTCTGCTGAAGCATTAATGGTGGCCGGTGAAGCGGTAAAGCCCGGTGTATCCACTAAGGAAATTGATAAAATCGCCTATAATCTTATAAAGAAAAGAGGCGCTGTTCCTAATTTTCTCGGACTTTATGATTTCCCCGCCACCGCATGTATTTCCATAAATAATGAAGTTATTCACGGCATCCCGAAAAAAGACCGTATCATCCAAGAAGGGGATATAGTCAGTATTGATCTGGGTGCCGCGAAGAACGGCTATAACGGCGATAATGCTGCCACTTTTGTTGCAGGGACTTGCTCTCCCGAGGCAAAGCGGCTGATTGATACCACCCGTGAAAGCCTTTATAAAGGCATTGAACAGGCGGTTCCCGGCAACAGAATCGGCGATATAGGACACGCGGTGCAAAGTTACTGCGAAGAACGCGGTTACAGTGTTGTTCGCGATTTCGTAGGGCACGGCGTGGGCACAAAACTTCATGAGGACCCAAGCGTACCCAACTTCGGACACGAAGGACGTGGTATCAGACTGTTACCCGGAATGACATTGGCAATTGAACCGATGATCAATCAGGGAACCTATAAGGTAAAGCAACTTTCAGACGGCTGGACGGTTGTTACCGCTGACGGAAAACTTTCCGCCCATTTTGAGCATACAATCGCAATCACGCCGAACGGTCCGGTTATAATGACCAAGATCTGATAGTTAAATCAATTGTTGGCGAATACGCCGCGATGTGATTCCAGATAAATTTTACATCTTATATTCGTATAAACACAGCGAGGTAAATTGATGTCAAAGTCAGATATGATTGAAGTTGAAGGTACCGTGGTTGAGGTATTGCCTAACACAACTTTTAAGGTTACGCTTCAAAATAACCACATCATTTTAGCCCATATCAGCGGAAAGCTTCGTATGAACAACATCAGAATCTTACCCGGTGATAAGGTAACAATCGAGATGTCACCTTACGACCTTACTAAAGGCCGCATAATCTGGCGCTCGAAGTAAATAAAGGAGGATATCCAAATGAAAGTTAGACCTTCTGTTAAGAAAATCTGCGATAAATGCAAAGTTATCAAGCGCAATGGAAAAGTAATGGTTATCTGTGAAAATCCAAAGCACAAACAGCGTCAGGGCTGATCCTGAATTAATAATCGGAGGTAAACAGTAATATGGCACGTATTTCAGGTGTTGACTTACCAAACGATAAGAGAGTAGAAATCGGCCTTACCTATATCTACGGTATCGGCAGAACTACTGCTACTCAGATTATCAACGCAACTGGAATCAATCCGGACACTCGCTGCAGAGACCTGTCCGAGGATGAAGTTTCCAAAATCCGTGATTACATTGAAAAGAATGTAACCGTTGAAGGCGACCTGCGCAGAGATGTCGCTTTTGACATAAAAAGACTTATAGAAATCGGTTGCTATCGCGGCATTCGTCACAGAAAGGGCCTGCCCGTAAGAGGCCAGACCTCCAAGAACAATGCCCGCACAAGAAAAGGTCCTAAAAAGACCATAGCAAACAAGAAGAAATAATTGTAGGAGGAAACAGCAAGTATGGCTAACAAAAAGACCACTGCCACACGCAAGCGTCGTGAAAAGAAAAATATCGAGCGTGGTACAGTTCATATTCAGTCAACCTTCAACAACACTATCGTTACTATAGCTGATATGCAGGGCAACGCAGTTTCATGGGCTTCAGCCGGTGAAATGGGCTTCAGAGGCTCAAGAAAATCAACTCCGTTTGCCGCTCAGACAGCTGCCGAGACAGCTGCTAAGGCTGCTATGGAGCATGGTATGAAAACTGTTGAAGTTTACGTTAAGGGTCCTGGTTCAGGCCGTGAATCCGCTATCAGAGCGCTTGAAACGGTTGGGCTTCAGGTTACTCTTATTAAAGATGTTACTCCTATCCCGCACAACGGCTGCCGTCCGCCTAAGAGACGCCGCGTATAGTATTTAATGGAGGTTACTTGATATGGCAAGATATACAGGACCTGCCTGCAAGCTTTGCCGCCGCGAGGGCAAAAAGCTCTTCCTTAAGGGCGACAGATGCTATACAGGTAAATGCGCACTGGAGCGTCGCTCTTATGCGCCCGGCCAGCATGGTCAGAATCGTAAAAAGGCTTCGGAATATGGCTTACAGCTCCGCGCTAAGCAGAGTGCTCGCCGTTACTATGGACTTTCCGAGAGCCAGTTCCACAAATATTTCCTTATGGCTGAAAGAAAAGACGGTGTTACCGGTACAAATCTTCTTCAGCTTTGTGAAAGCCGCTTAGACAATATCGTTTACGAGAGCGGTTTTGCAAGCTCAAGAGCTCAGGCTCGTCAGCTTGTAAACCATGCTCATTTCATGGTAAATGGGCATAAGGTAGATATTCCTTCCTATCTCGTATCAGCAGGTGATGTTGTTTCTGTTAAGGAAACAAGCAAAACCACCGATGAGTTCAAGAATCTTGTAGAAAGCAATGGCTCTCGCCCCGTTCCTCAGTGGATGGAAGCAGACAAAGATGCTATGCAGGTAAAGGTTCTCAGAGCACCGGAAAGAGAAGAAATTGAAACGCCTGTTGAGGAGCACCTCATCGTAGAGTTCTATTCTAAATAATAGTTAATCATTTCTATTATTTTGAACGAAATATTTTTTAGGAGGCTTTTAAATGATTGAAATTGATAAGCCGAATATCGAGATAGTAGATTTATCTACTCAGGGAAGCAGAAGCGTCGGCAGATTTGTTGTTGAGCCGCTTGAAAGAGGCTTCGGCACAACTCTCGGTAACAGCATGAGAAGAGTTCTTCTCTCATCGCTTCCGGGCTACGCTATTACTTCCGTTAAGATTGATGGTGTACTGCACGAGTTCTCAACAATTCCTCATGTAAAAGAGGATGTTACGGAAATCGTTCTTAACCTTAAAAATGTTGTTCTCAAGATACACGATGAAAATCAGAAAACACTTTATATTAAAGCAAGCGGTGAGGGCGAAATCACTGCGGGCGATATAGAGCACGGTTCTGATGTAGAGATCCTTAATCCTGATCTTCACATTGCTTATCTTGACGAGGGTGCCGAAGTTGTTATGGAACTTACTGCTAACAGCGGCAGAGGTTATGTTCCGTGTGACCGCAACAAGCAGATTATGGATCTTCCTATCGGCACAATTGCTATAGATTCAATCTATACCCCTGTTCTTAAGGTTAACTATACAGTAGAGAATACACGTGTAGGCCAGCAGACGGATCTTGATAAGCTCGTTCTTGATGTTGAAACAGACGGCACCATTCCGGCAGACGAAGCTGCTTCGCTCGCCGCTAAAATCCTTAATGACCACCTCAAGCTGTTTGTAGACCTTTCTGAAGAGGTTGGCAACCAGGAGATAATGGTTGAGAAGGATGAGGACGGAAAAGAGAAAGTTCTTGAGATGACTATTGAGGAACTTGACCTCTCTGTTCGTTCATTCAACTGCCTTAAGAGAGCGGGCATCAACACAGTAGAAGATTTAATCGGAAAATCCGAAGAAGATATGATGAAAGTCAGAAACCTTGGGCGCAAGAGCCTTGATGAAGTTGTTCAAAAGCTTGCTTCACTCGGCTTCTCGCTCAGTCATGATGACGACTAAAGGAGGGAATTTCTATGCCAGGTACCAGAAAATTGGGCAGACCTACAGATCACAGAAAGGCTATGCTCAGAGGAATGGTAACTCACCTTTTGGAAAACGGCAGGATCGAGACCACCGTTACCAGAGCCAAAGAAGTTCGTGCCATGACCGAGAAAATGATAACTTTCGGCAAGGAAAACACACTCGCGTCAAGAAGACATGTTCTTGCTTATGTTACTAAGGAAGATGTTGTTAAAAAGCTTTTTGACGAGATTGCACCTAAGTATGAGGACAGAAACGGCGGTTACTGCCGTATAATCAAAACAGGTCCTCGCCGCGGAGACGCTGCGGAGATGTGTTTCATCGAGCTTGTATAAATAAAACTGAGGAGCGTTCAGACGAACGCTCCTTTTCTTTTTTTAATTATCTATTGAAAAAAAAGCGTATATAATGTAAAATATTACATTATAAAAGGAGGTACGCTTTATGAAAAAAGTTGCTATTATTATGGGGTCAGACAGCGATCTTCCCGTTGTTACACCCGCTATCAAACAGCTTAAAGAGCTTAATATAGAAACTGAAGTCAGAGTCATGAGTGCCCACAGAACACCAAAGCAGGCTCAGGAGTTTTCTGAAAACGCTGCTGATAACGGCTTCGGAGTAATTATTGCGGCAGCCGGAATGGCAGCACACCTTGGAGGTGTTCTTGCAGCAAGCACAACTCTTCCCGTTATCGGAATCCCTTGTTCAGCAAAGGTTCTTGACGGTATGGATGCAATGCTTGCCACAGTTATGATGCCGCCCGGAATCCCGGTTGCAACAGTTGGCGTGAATGCGGCTAAAAACGCTGCTCTTCTTGCTGCCGAGATACTTGCGGTAGGTGATGATGATCTTGCGGCAAAGCTCAAGGCAATGCGCAAGGATATGGCAGACGCCGTTATCGAAAAGGATAAGGCGCTGCAGGAAAAAATCAAAGAAATCTGATTACGGAAAGGCTAAAATTATGCAGAAAAGTTTCAGCGATAGTTATGCTGCCGCCGGTGTTGACGTTACGGCGGGATATGAGTCTGTTGAACTCATCAAATCACATGTTAAAAGAACTAATATTCCGGGAGTTATCGGTTCTATCGGTGGCTTTGGCGGAATGTTTGAGATAGGAGCCTCCGAATATAAAAATCCCGTTCTTGTAAGCGGTACGGACGGCGTAGGCACTAAACTTAAACTCGCTTTTCTTATGGATAAGCATGATACAATCGGTATTGACTGCGTTGCTATGTGTGTAAACGATGTAGCGTGCAGTGGTGCAAAACCGCTTTTCTTCCTTGATTATATTGCTTGCGGCAAAAACTATCCCGAAAAGATTGCGCAGATAGTAAAAGGTGTTGCAGACGGTTGTGTTCAGGCAGGTTGCGCACTTGTAGGCGGTGAAACAGCCGAACATCCCGGTCTTATGCCTGATGAGGAATATGACCTTGCAGGTTTTACCGTAGGTATCGGTGAAAAAGATCAGCTTGTTTCAGGCGATAATCTTAAGGCAGGTGACGCACTTATCGGCGTTGCATCATCAGGTGTTCACTCAAATGGCTTTTCACTTGTTAGAAAAGTGTTCGATATTAACGAAAATACTATCTCTAAGAAGTTTGATGAGCTTGATAAGCCTCTCGGTGAGGAACTTCTTACTCCTACAAGAATTTACGTTAAACCGCTTCTTAAACTTATGGAGAGTGTGCGTGTAAACGCAATATCACATATCACAGGCGGCGGATTTTACGAGAATGTTCCGCGTATGCTTAAAGATGGTTTTACCGCTTGCATTGAAAAGGATAAGTGCTTTAAAAAGCCCATCTTTGACCTTATTCAGAAAGTGGGCAACATTCCCGAAAGAGATATGTATAATACATTCAATATGGGTACAGGACTTGTTATTGCTGTTGACGGTGATAAGGCTGACGAGGCAGTAAGAATTCTTTCAGGATGCGGTGAACAGGCGGCTGTTATCGGCGAGATAAAAGCCGGCGAAACGGGTGTTGAGTTATGCTGAATATAGCTGTTCTTGTATCAGGCGGCGGCACTAATCTGCAGGCTCTTATAGATGCTGAAAAAAGAGGAGAAATAGTTAACGGTAAAATAACTTGTGTTATCTCTTCTAAACCCGGTGTTTACGCCCTTGAGCGCGCTGAGAAAAACGGTATTCCTACGGTAGTTATCGCACGTTCTGATTATTAAGCTGTCTCTTATACACATCTGACGCTGCCGACGAATAGCCTTGTGTAG
>URIN01000043.1 GCA_900547915.1 uncultured Clostridium sp.
AGATAGGAGTCCGTCTCGTGGGCTCGGAGATGTGTATAAGAGACAGCACTTATATAAAGGGGCTGATTTTACGGAAAACAATATTATTATTTCATCAGAACGCGACTCCCGCGTATTCATCAGAGTAACCGAAGGTCATTTTATTACTGAAAACGCACATATAAATTACTATGTTGGTACTTCGGACATCAAACACAATCACGCTGTTTCGGTTGAGGCGGCAATGCTTATGGCACAGTATTACATTGAGCGCGACATCAAGATAGATACAGTACTTTGCCTGTATGAAACACAAGCACTCGGCGCTTACATTGCACACGAACTTTCTCGTCCGAGCATGCTTCAGCCCAATCCGCACGGAGAAATATTTGTACTGGGTCCGGAATATGACGCAGCCGGAAACATGATCTTCCGCGACAATCTGCAAAGAATGATTCACGGCAAGAGAGTTCTGGTTCTTATCTCCTGTATAACAAGCGGCAAAACCGTACAGCGCGCAATAGAAAGTGTTAGCTACTACGGCGGAAAGACCGTGGGCATAGCAGCGGCTTTCAGTGCAACCAAAAACATTTCCGGAATTGAAGTAAACTCAATATTCACCGAAAACGACCTGCCGGGCTATCAGGTTTACAGCAAACATGACTGCCCGCTGTGCAAGCAGGGCGTGCCTGTAAAGGGAATTGCAAACGGCCACGGATATTCAACCCTGCCGTAAAATTTAACAGGCAATGCGGTGCTTGACTTTTAAATTCTTTGTGTTATAATTACCTTAATTAAGGTATAGATAAACTTAATATTACCCAAAAAAGACTGTGATGCGGAAAAAGACTGCAATTTGAGTTTCAGAGAGCCGGCGGGCGGTGAAAGCCGGTACAGGAATTGTGGTGTATAGCTCTCCGCGGAGTTGTCGCCCTGAAAACTTAGGATAGGGGCGAACGTGTAACGGCGTTATTCGTTAAGGCATTTATTGATGCTAAAGGGCGGGGGTTCCCGCTGAAGTAGGGTGGTACCGTGTAGAACTTTCTACGCCCCTATATCAAATGGGGGCGTATTTTTTATGCCCTTCATAAAGAAAGGAGTTTTTACAATGCTTAAAGGATACAAAAAATATATCCCGTTCAAGCCAATCGACATTCCGGACAGAACATGGCCGGATAAAGTTATCACAAAAGCACCCGTATGGTGCTCAGTAGACCTTAGGGACGGCAACCAGGCACTTGTTGACCCTATGAACATTGAGGAAAAGCTTGAATTTTTCAAAACCCTTGTTGACGTAGGTTTCAAGGAGATAGAAGTGGGTTTCCCCTCCGCCTCTGAAACGGAATATGAAATCCTGAGAACACTTATCGAGGGCAACTATATTCCCGATGACGTTACGATTCAGGTTCTTGTTCAGGCAAGAGAACACCTTATTAAAAAGACTTTTGACGCAATTGCCGGAGCAAAGAATGTAATCGTTCACTTTTACAACTCGACATCAACACTTCAGCGCAAGGTTGTTTTCAAAACCGATATGCAGGGTGTTATCGATATAGCAGTTAAAGGCGCCAAGCTGATAAAAGAACTTACTGACGAAGAGCTCAAAAAATACCCCGATATGAATATCCGTTACGAATATTCACCAGAATCATTCACAGGCACGGAGATAGACAATTCCGTGCGTATATGTGAAGAGGTTATGAAAGTAATGGGCTCTACTCCCGAAAACCCGATAATTCTTAACCTGCCGTCAACGGTTGAATGCTCTACACCAAACGGCTATGCGGACCAGATTGAATATTTCTGCCGCCACATAAGCAACAGAGATGCTTGCATTATTTCGCTTCATCCGCACAATGACCGCGGAGAGGGCGTTGCGGCAACAGAACTTGCACTTATGGCAGGCGCTGACAGAGTTGAGGGCACACTTTTCGGCAACGGCGAACGCACGGGCAACGTTGACATTGTTACTCTTGCTCTTAATATGTGGACGCAGGGCGTTGACCCCGAACTTGATTTCCACGATATAAACAAAATAAAGGAAGTTTACGAGCGCACCACTAAAATGGCCGTACCTCCCCGCCAGCCATACGCAGGTGAACTTGTGTTCACCGCATTCTCAGGTTCTCATCAGGACGCTATTAACAAGGGCAAAATCTATATGGATGAAACTAAGTCCGACTACTGGGAAGTTCCTTATCTTCCTATCGACCCCGCCGATGTCGGCAGAGAATATGAACCCGTTATCAGGATCAACTCACAGAGCGGCAAGGGCGGCGCGGCATTTATTCTTTCAACCGATTACGGCATCAAAATGCCTAAAGCAATGCACACCGAATTCGGCGCCATTGTTAAGCACGCCTGTGATGTAAAAGGCAAAGAACTTAAGCCCGATGAAGTATTTGACCTCTTCCAGAAAGAATACAGAAATGTTGTGGGCCCGTACAAGATAATGAACCACAAGACCTCTGAAGAAAAAGAGGAGAACGAATATCTCACCAGAGTTCATTTTGAGGGCGAGATAAGAGTTAGGGACGGCAGTCTTGTAAAGATAGACGGCACAGGAAGCGGCCCTATCGAGGCATTCTTCAATGCACTCGGTCAGGTGGGAATAACAGGCTACAAGTTTGTGGATTACAGTGAGCACGCAATTTCAGTTGGCGAAGACTCAAAGGCTATTTCCTACATTCACCTGAAAAACCCGCAGGGTAAAGACATCTTTGGCATAGGCGTTTCACACAACATAGGCTATGCTTCACTCAAGGGCATCATCTGCGCAGTAAACAGAGACCAGGCTGACTGCGTGCGTGATGACACAATGCCCGGAATTTTTGAAAAATAAGGAGAAACGACCGAGATGAATAACTATAAAATCACAGTTCTGAGGGGCGACGGAATAGGCCCCGAAATAGTAGACGAATGCACAAAGGTGCTTGACGCCGCCGGAGAAAAATTCGGCTTCAAATTCGATTACAACTACCAGCTGCTCGGCGGCTGTGCAATTGATGAAAAAGGTGTTCCGTATCCGAAAGAAACAGAAGAGGCGTGCAAAGCATCTGACGCCGTTCTTCTTGGTGCGGTAGGCGGACCCAAATGGGATTCACAGCCCGGCAACAACCGCCCCGAGGCAGGTCTGCTTGCTATCAGAGAGTCACTCGGACTTTTCGCAAACCTGCGCCCTGCAAAGATTTTTGCTCCGCTCAAGAGCGCTTCTCCTATTAAAGAGGAGATAATCGGCAACGGACTTGATATTCTTATCGTTCGTGAGCTTACAGGCGGCATCTATTTCGGTGACCGCGGAACTTATGAGGAAAACGGCGTTGAGGGCGCTTATGACACAGAGCGCTACACCGTACCCGAGATTGAAAGAATTGTGCGTGCAGGATTTGAGTACGCTATGAAGAGAAATAAGAAGCTGACATGTGTAGACAAGGCAAATGTGCTTGATTCATCAAGACTTTGGCGCAAAGTTGCCGAGAGAGTAAAGGCAGACTACCCCGAAGTTGAGCTTTCTTATATGTACGTTGATAACTGCGCAATGCAGCTTGTGCGCAACCCAGGCCAGTTTGACACTATTGTTACCTCAAATATGTTCGGCGATATTCTTTCAGACGAAGCCTCAATGATAAGCGGATCTATCGGTATGCTTGCATCAGCCTCACTTGCTAAAGGAACATTCGGTCTTTACGAGCCTATTCACGGCTCCGCTCCTGACATTGCTGGGGAGCAAAAAGCAAATCCGCTTGCAACTATCCTTTCAGGCGCTATGATGCTGCGCTACACATTCGGTGAGAGCGAAGCGGCTGACGCAATCGAAAAGGCTGTTGACACAGCACTTACTCAGGCAAGAACACCTGATATTTACGAGGAAGGTTTCAAGAAGGTCAACACAAGCGAAATGGGCGACCTTGTTGCATCCCTGCTTTAATAAAGGCAGAACTTTGAGCGGTATGGAAATCCATACTGCTTATTTTTTAATATGCACACACCTTACAGATATAAAAAAGGCTTCCCTGATGGGAAGCCTTTTAATATTGTTTTACACTGCGGCGGCGGAACGAATATCCTCTATATTCTTCTGTGTCTGAGAAATTCGTTTTTGAATATCTGAGCCGCGGTTTGATTTGCCCTGAAGATATACTACTGTATATTCATTAGTATCATATTCATCATCATTACAGAAATAAGGAACAACATATCCGTCTGTATTGAACTCACGGCGGTAAACGCGCTCACCATTTATCTGGTAAGTTTCATAGCCGTAATTGCTGTTTATCTCCGCAATGAAAACAGGTGAAAACGTGCCGTCCTCATCCATTTCACTTATGCGGCTGGTGCCTTTCCAAACACGTGTCGTTTTTTCATTATAAACATAAGTATTTTTGCAAATATCCGTCTTTGAGCCGTTTTTGCGCAGGATATAAAATCCGTCTGAGCTATCCTTATCCTGCATTTCGGAAATGCCTTCTATTTCAAAAGCTTTTACGGCTGTATTGCCGTTCCACATATATACCTCTGCCTTGTATTCAGGCTCGGATTTAAGAACGTGCTCTCCGTTTTCATCAGTTGCCGATACCTTTTTGCTGAAACGGTAAATGGTAAACAGTTCATCTACGCCGTCTCCGTTAAAATCTATAAGGTCAGCAACGCAGAGCCCTTTGGCATAGCACACACGGGAGGAAGAATCGTATTCAGGCTCACCATATTTTAACGCATAATTCTGCACAATTTCTGAATAAGCCTCAGCCATAAGCTGTTCGCCCGATTTTGCCGAAACGGGCAAAGCGCCGGAATCAGTAGTGCCGAAACTGTCTATCGCAGCAGAAACAGAATCAAGCAGATATTCCGCCTTACCTTCGCTGAGATTTGAAAGCTTAACCGTTTCAAAATCAGAAGTATTCATCTCGCCGTTTACTGCGTATATATCATTTACAGGGTCATACTCACACTCGCTTGAACTTTTAAATTTTGAGCCGTGCAAAGTAAGGAGAGACATCGTTTTTCCGTCCTCTGCGGAAAGTTCACCTATATAGAATTTACCGCTGTGGCGGTAAAGCGATATCCAGCTGCCCACCTCTGGGTGGTTCATTGCAACATTTGCAGAGTTTGAGTACAAACGGGCAAAATCGCCTGAATCATATCCCCAGACTTCAACCTGATAAGCACTGCCGTTGCGGTAGGCTATCAGCAATTCGGAGTTACCGTCATCATCAAAATCCACCTCTCGCGCAAATGACAGACCGGACATACGATAGATGTCTCCCGATGTATCCGCAAGTTCTGTTTTTGCCGAACCATATTCACCTATGATTTTAGCGCACACCTGTGCGGCATCGCCGTCAAAACGGTTTTCGCTGCCCGTTTCACTGCTGAGCTGAACATAAAACGCAATAGGTGTAACTACAATAGCACACACAAGCAAAACGGCAATTCCCGCCCTGAAGCCGAGCGAAGTATTTTGTGCGGAATTTTTTATTTTAACGGCTGACCTTTTTAAAACCGCCCACACCTTTTCAGGCGTGATACGCCTAATCTCGCCTGCAAGGCGGCGGACACAGTCCTTTAACCTGCCCGTATCTATATCGGGAAGGGAAAAACGGCGCGAATTTGAGGAGGCGATATAATCATCCCACTCCTCATCATAATATGTGATTTTTTTCAGCGTTCACCCCTCCTTTTGCGGGAATCAACGGCGAGCGTTGTAATTTGTGTTATTTTATGTATCTTATATCATTACCCTCAAGCGTGAGCACAGAGTATTCGCCAGCAAGGCGGCTTGTAACTCGCTGATTATAATCACGCTCCAGATCTTCAAAGCTGAAGTTTGTGCTGATTATGGTTGCCTTTTTCTTTAAAATACGTGTGTTAACTATATTATAAAGGCATGCCTCTGAAAACTGGCTTCTGAACTCCGTGCCGAGATCATCGATAATAAGCAAATCTGTATTCAGAATATCGTGCTCATTATAATATATATTATCGGTTCTGCCGAAATTCTCATCCTGCAGATCTGAAAAAATATTTTGGCTTGTGCCGTAAATTACTGAATAGCCTTTGTTGAGCGCAACGTTTGCTATGGCAAGACTGAGATGCGTTTTGCCGAGACCCGTTCCGCCCATAAACATAAGGTTTGGAGACTGCGGTGTGAAAGTTTGCGCATACATACGGCAGGACTCTAAAATCTTTGCCGCCTTTTCACGCGGTGAGATACCGTTGCTGCCTACGGTGTCAGGGTAATACTCCACTCTGAAAGTGTCAAAAGTGCAGTCATCTATCGGCGCATTTTGCCTGATAGAATCACGCTCTATCTCTTTTAGCAGTTCCTTATGGCAGGCACACATACGGTTTTGAGTAAATCCTGTGTCAGAGCATACAGGGCACACATATTTTATTGTAAGCGCGTCCTCATCAAAGCCTGCCTTTACAAGCAGTTCTTTTTTACGCTTTTGCAGTGCAAGGCTTTTTTCCTTTAATTTATCTATCTCTCCGCGTACATTTTCGCCGCGGAAAAGAAGTGTTGAAACAGAAAGCCCTGTTCTTGCAAGCTCACGCTGTATTTCTGCAAGCTCGGGTATTTTTCTCATTGCTTCATCAGTGCGCTGCTGCAATTCAAACTCTGCGTTGCTGCGCCTGCGCTCCAGAACATTGAGCGCTTTTTGATATACATAACTTCTGTAAGGCATAATTGCTCCTTAATATTTTATATCGGTATTGTTGAGCGCGTCCTTTTTGATTTTTTCAAGGTCATAGGTTGGGGCACGGCTTATCTCTCCGCGGCGGCCCTTTTCCTTCTGCGCTTTCTGCCGTTCGAAATTCTCATTTTCTCGTTTTGCGTCATCGGGTGTTTTAATGCCCGCGCGTTTCCAGTTTTCAAGTATCTTGCCCATATACCTGAAATCGGGCTTATCAATACTCTCACTCATTATCTGAGCGGCATACAGTATCATTTCCTCAGAAAAATCAGCCCGCCAGGAAACTATCATCTGTGATTGTTTGTCCGTTGGGGCTTTTCTTGTAAATCCTGCGGCGTCTTTAAGGCTGAGCCAAAAAGCGTCCGCCTTTTCAAGCTCGCATATTCTGCTTTCGGCAAGAGCCGGGGTATCAATTCCGTCCTCTATCCAGTTCTGAGCCGTTTTATAGAAATATCCCGCGCTTATTGCCCTGCCTTGTGTCCTGAGATTTTCACAGTAAGCAAGCAGCATCATAACCACTTCGGGAGGCATTCCGTAAAACTCGGTGAGATTAACTATCATTTCCTGCTCCGAATGTGTTATCGTGCGGCCATATACCGTTTGCGCCTCATTGAGCAGGCGCGCCACGGCGGGTTTATCCGCACTTATAGCAACTATCTCGCTTGGCGAAAGTACGGGTGCCTGCACATTTGCGGCTCTTTTGGCTTTCTCTGGGGCAGCATCAGTCTGTGGTTTTTCCTGCTCTGTTACCTGCGGATACGCCTGAACAGTTGGCTCATGATAAGAGGATGCCGAAGATATTCCGGCGGACGGCACATAGTTACCGCTGTTTTCACCGCAGTTAAGCACACCCTCCTCTATCCAAAAATCCATCATATTTTCCGCATCCCCCTCGGTTATTCCGAGCTTTTTTGAAATCTCTGCCGAGGTGGCAACGCCGTTTCTGCTGAGGATATACAACAGAGCCTTTATCTGATATTCACTTGCCAGCTTTATGTATTTTTCCGCGAGCGCGGCGGGAACGAAAAACATTCCCTCTTTCCATATTCTGCCCGCGGGATCTATATGATAATCCATAAAATTCCCCTGAAATCACTTTTGTATAGTAACACATACTAATTTTATCAAAAAGGGCGTGCAAAGTAAATAGAAAAATTATTCAGTATTAAACTGAAGCCCAACGGATTTTTTTGCATCTTTTATATTAAATTTTAACTTCGGTATTGACAAATCGCTTTTCTTTTTGTATACTTCTATTGTTGTTTGCGGATTTAGCTCATCCGGTAGAGCGCCACCTTGCCAAGGTGGAGGTAGCGAGTTCGAGTCTCGTAATCCGCTCCATAAGCCGTTCGGTTTTTCCGAACGGTTGTTTTTTTACCTAAAAAGTTTCACTGAAAAAATATACAGTTTAACTGTCAAGGGAATATTTTCATGTAAAAATTAAGATCCGCACTGTTGTGCGGATCTTTTGCGTTTTTGCCTTCTGCCCAGATATCAATACCTGTTCACGTCACACTCAGAAAATTCAAAATTTTAGAATCTGAAATCTGACTTATTTCAGTTACGAGCGGTACGGGGCGGAAATAACGAGGAAACGTGTAAACTCAGTACACTAAGTATTATTCAGATTTTGTTTTGCTTTCAGGCTTGAAAAAGAGTTTTTGCGCTTTTTTAAACAGCATAGCGCCTGGCTTTTCGATAATATAATATGTTGCGACAGAAAAGATAAAACTGAACACAAGCGATACTGCAATACAGCGCAAAGCGTGATCAACAACGAAAGAAGTATTAAGCCACAGAGT
>URIN01000044.1 GCA_900547915.1 uncultured Clostridium sp.
CCTGTAAGCACACGGACAGCCTACAAAACACCCTGTCTGAATATCAGTAATGGTATTGCCGTTTGAAGTTGTATAATCCGTTAGCGCCTGAGCATGCATATGACCTGTAAATATAAGATTCAGTCCTGCATCGGCAAATTCATTGGCTCGCTTTTCCCAATCAGTTAACTTTGCGTCACCGATAAAATTCATAACAGGCGAAAACGGCAGCAGCGGATAGTGTGTCATTGCAAATATATAATCACCCGCATCATGCGCTTTTTTTATTTCATCAAGCGCCCACTGCATCTGATCATCCCACAAGCCCTTGAAATCCTTGCAGTCTCCGTCACAATTAAGTGCAAGCAGACGGTAACCAGGCTGAAGCTGTACAACATAAGACATAGATTTTTTGTGTTCTGATAAGGCTTCGTCAAATCCGAAATCTCTGTAAAAATCACGCAAATCCTCACGCTTCATTTCCCTTACAGGAATCTCTTTTTCTCCGTCAAATTCTACGGGATCTCCTCCATAATCATGGCGAGCGGTAATAAGGTATATACGCTTACCCTGCTCTTTCAGTTTATATAGTCTTTCTCTGAACCCAACATGGCTCTGATACTCTCCCCTGTAAACGAGGTCACCCGGTATAAGGATGATATCAGTATCTTTATCAGCCGCTATTTGAGAAAATCCGGCATCAATAACAGCCGGAGTTTCAGCAACACATTTTTGATCTGTGCAGCTGCGGCGTTCATAAGCCGGCCCGTTTGCCTTAAACGAAGTATCATAATAATGCGTATCGGTAACAAGATAAAATGAAAGCTCCTTCAATTTTTAACCTTCTTTCTCGTAAAATAATTCTTAAAAACAGAGTTTTTGAAAATAAAGTGTATTATATTTAATTATAACAAAAACGGGACTTCTTGTGAAGTCCCGTTTCGTTAATTTAAACAAGATTTTTTGACAATTTAGTTTATGTTCTTGTGAATATCACCAATTGTCTGAAATTAGTCTTTTTTTGGAGCGTAATACTCAACAGTGCGAAGAAGATCGTTATACTTAGCAACTGCGTTTTCAGCAGCAATGTTGAAGAGCTTATCTGCCTTTTCAGGGAAGCTTCTTCTGAGTGAAGAATAACGGGTCTCACCGTTGATGAACTCGATGTAATCAGCTGAAGGAGCCTTTGAATCAAGGCTAAACGGATTCTTTCCTTCCTCAGCAAGCGCAGGATTGAATCTGAACAGATTCCAGTAGCCTGCTGCAACAGCCTTCTTCTGCTCTGCCTGGTTGAACGGCATCTTAATACCGTGGTTGATACAAGGAGCATAAGCAATGATGATTGAAGGACCGTTATAAGCCTCAGCCTCTTTGAATGCCTTTAAGCACTGGTTGTAATCAGCACCCATAGCTACCTGTGCAACATAAATGTAGCCGTAAGACATAGCGATCTTAGCAAGGTCTTTCTTCTTTGTGATCTTACCGGAAGCAGCAAACTGAGCAACTGCGCCTGTAGGAGTAGACTTAGAAGCCTGACCGCCTGTGTTGGAGTAAACTTCTGTATCGAATACAAGAACGTTTACGTCCTGGTTCTGAGCAAGAACATGATCAAGTCCGCCAAAGCCGATATCGTAAGCCCAGCCGTCACCGCCGAAGATCCACTGGCTCTTCTTTGCAGCATAGCTCTTATCCTTAAGGAAGTCTTCTGCTGCTTCTTTCTCAGCGCCTTCAAATTCAGTGTTCTCAAGAGCTTCGATAAGAGCCTTTGCAGGAGCATCATTTCCGCGTGTTGAAGTGAATGTATCAAGATAAGCCTGAACCTTATCGCCTACGCTTGTGTCTTTAAGAGCAAGAGCATCCTTAGCAAGTCTTTCACGGATCTGAGACTGTGCAAGGAACATACCGAGACCGAACTCAGCATTATCCTCAAACAGTGAGTTAGACCATGCAGGACCGTTGCCGTTCTTATCTACAGTGTAAGGTGTTGAAGGTGCTGAACCACCCCAGATTGAAGAACAACCTGTTGCGTTAGCGATATACATCTTATCACCATAAAGCTGTGTAGCAAGCTTAGCATAAGGAGTTTCACCACAGCCTGCGCATGCACCTGAGAACTCAAGATAAGGCTTGAGATACTGGGTTGAAACGATTGTTTTATCTGAAGCAACCTCTGCCTTTGGTTCAACATCGCAAAGAGCGTCAAATACAGGCTGGCTGTCCATCTGTGAAGCGATGGGCTTCATTGTAAGTGACTTAGTCGGGCAAACATTTGCGCATGATGCACAACCTGTGCAGTCAAGAGTTGAAATGATGATAGCATATTTAAGACCTGAATCCTTAGGAACTTTAAGGTCTACAGCCTTGGTGTTTGCCGGTGCTGCAGCAAGCTCGTCCGCTGTAAGAGCAACAGGACGGATAACAGCGTGCGGACAAACCATTGCACATCTGTTACACTGAGCACATGATGTGGGCTCCCACTCTGGAACGTCTACTGCGATACCGCGCTTTTCAAATGCAGCTGAACCCTGAGGATAAACGCCGTCAGCCATGTCAACAAACTTAGAAACAGGGATCTTGTCACCCTTCTGATGATCAACGGGGCTAAGAATATCCTTAACGAACTTCTTCATTTCAGGACGATCTGTCTTGATCTCAAGTTCTTTTTCTTCATCAACAGCAGTCTTCCAGCTTTCAGGAACATCAACTTTAATAAGCTCTTTTGAACCTCTGTCAATACCCTGGTGGTTGGCAGCAACAACAGCATCGCCCTTCTTTGAGAACTTAGCAGTTGCCTTAGCTTTCATAAGCTCGATAGCCTGATCAACAGGGAGGATACCGGAAATGGTGAAGAAAGCAGACTGAAGAATTGTTGAAGCTCTGCCCTTAAGTCCTACTTCCTCAGCAATCTTAATACCGTTGATAATGTAGAAATTAATGTCGTTATTTGCAATATATCTCTTCATAGCTGCAGGAAGCTCTTTATCGAGTTCTTCAGGAGTCCAAATGCAGTTAAGAAGGAATGTGCCGCCGGGAACAAGGTCCTGAACCATATCATACTTTGTAACATATGACGGGCAGTGGCATGCAACGAAGTTTGCCTTATTGATAAGATAAGTTGAAGTGATCGGGTTATCACCGAAACGAAGGTGAGAAACTGTGATACCGCCGGACTTCTTAGAATCATAGAAGAAATAGCCCTGAGCGTACTTATCAGTGTTATCGCCGATGATCTTGATAGAGTCCTTATTGGCACCTACTGTACCGTCTGAACCAAGACCCCAGAACTTACAGCTTGTTGTGCCTGCAGGAGTAGTATCAACATTTTCGCCAATCTCAAGTGAAAGGTATGTAACATCATCTGTAATACCGATAGTGAATACTTCCTTAGGCTCTGCAGCGTTCATATTGTTGTAGATAGCAATGATATGAGCAGGAACAGTATCCTTTGAACCAAGACCGTAACGACCATGATAGATCGGAGTTGTTTCAAACTGTGAACCCTTGAATGCTGCAACAACATCAAGATAAAGAGGCTCACCGATTGAACCGGGCTCTTTAGTTCTGTCGATAACAGAGATTTTCTTTACTGTTGACGGGATAACATCAAGCAGATATTTTGCAGAGAACGGTCTGTAAAGGTGAACTTTAACAAGACCTGTCTTAGCGCCCTGAGCGTTGAGGTAATCAACTGTTTCAGCGATTGTGTCGCAAACAGAACCCATTGCGATGATGATATTTTCTGCATCGGGAGCACCATAGTAATTGAACGGCTTGTAATCAGTGCCGATCTTTTCGTTGACCTTGTTCATATACATAACAGTGGTCTCTACGGCATCGTTGTAATACTTGTTGCAAGCCTCTCTGTGCTGGAAGAAGATATCTGAGTTTTCAGCAGAACCGCGGAGAGTAGGATGCTCAGGATTGAGAGCGTGCTCTCTGAAGCGCTTAACATCGTCCATATCAACCATTTCTTTAAGATCTTCGTAATCCCAAACTTCGATCTTCTGGATCTCGTGAGATGTGCGGAAACCGTCAAAGAAATGAAGGAAAGGAACTGAGCTCTTAAGAGTTGAAAGGTGAGCTACAGCGCCGAGGTCCATAACTTCCTGCGGGTTATTTGAGCAAAGCATTGCATAACCTGTCTGACGGCAAGCGTAAATATCTGAATGATCGCCGAAAATATTAAGAGCGTGAGATGATACGCAACGTGCAGATACATGAATAACCGATGAAAGAAGCTCACCAGCAATCTTATACATATTGGGGATCATGAGAAGAAGGCCCTGAGAAGCTGTATAAGTTGTTGTGAGAGCACCGGCTGAAAGAGAACCGTGAACAGCACCTGCTGCGCCGCCCTCTGATTCCATTTCCTGCACTCTTACACTCTGGCCGAAAATGTTTTTGGCATTCTGTGATGAAAGTACATCAGTAACTTCCGCCATAACTGAAGACGGAGTGATGGGGTAAATGGCTGCTACTTCTGTAAACGCATAAGAAACGTGAGCAGCGGCATTATTACCGTCCATCGTTTTCTTTTTTCTTTTAAGCATAGTAAAAAATTACCTCCTGACAGAACTTCAAGTTCATGTATTACTGAATTCAGACAATCGGGAGATGCCGCCCCGCGGCTAAACCCATAACATACTCTCCCCAAAGCAAAAGGGCGCACTACACCCTTTCACAGTCCGCACTTATTTTAACACAACACTATTGATAATTCAATAATCAATTTTAATATTTAAAGATATTTTATTTAGTGTTAACTTGTATAAAACGCATAAAATTTTTACCTAATACTGTAAGTGTTCACAAAAAGAAAAAAGCCCCTATTATGGGGCTTTTTGTCATGTGATTAATTAAATTCCGGGAGCGTGATTCTCTTCAGAACTGTCAAGCGGAAGAGCAACAGAAATCTGTGTTGCCGTAGCATTAGATATCTGCTTTGCGCTTGTGCCGTAACTCTCAAGTCTTGCCTCAACGGTTACACTGCCTGTATAGCTGTCACTGGTCACACAATAATAAGTTTGACCGTTTAATGTTACTGGAATACCTTCTTCATTCATAAGTTCTCCGTTTATATAAACAAACAGATTGTCTGAAACATTGTTATCGTTGGGAAGAACGATATAAACTTCCATCTGTCTTGCAACGTTTTCATCGGAGCCGCTGTCAGAAGAACCCGAACCGCCTGATGAATCCGAGTTATTTGATGAATCGGAATCGCCCGATGAACCTGAGCTGTTTGATGAACCCGAACTGCCTGACGAACCTGAACTGCCGCTCTGGCTGCCAGATGATGAGCCACTGTTATCAGAGCCGGAAGCAACCGTGCCGTTACTGTTATTATTGGGAACACTGTCAACAAATACACCGTTTTCAACGCCCGGTTTAAGCTGAGAAGTTGCTTCTTCGGACACAGGAGTATCGGTATACTCCTCTTTTCCGCCGCCGAAACTGAAAGCGCACACAACAGCGATTACAGCTACTACTACAACGGCAATAACTACACCTATAATTATTTTTTTCTTTTTTGAGTTGCCGCCATCGTTGGTTTCGGCAATCTCTTTATATTCATCTGCCATATTTTTACCCCTTTTTACTGTTAAATCAATTAAGAAACGCCGCAAAAGACGCATCACTGGGCATACGCCAGTCGCCGCGCGGAGAAAGCGAAACCGAGCCTACTTTCGGTGAATCGGGAACGCAGCTGCGCTTAAACTGACTTATGAAAAATCGTCTGATAAACACTTCTGCCCACTTTTCGATTATATCTTGAGGATACTTTGAATCGAACGCTTTCAGAGCAAGGCGAACAAGTTTTTCTTTTGAAAATCC
The DNA here is from genome assembly GCA_900547915.1 of uncultured Clostridium sp. GTDB lineage: Bacteria > Bacillota > Clostridia > Oscillospirales > Acutalibacteraceae > Eubacterium_R. The sequence continues at coordinate 5,815 of URIN01000044.1, forward strand.
AAATCTTATAAAATTATAGAGGAAGAAATCGTGAAGCTCATACGGACCGATATTTTCCTCCGTTTTCTGGGCTATATTTCCGTTTTCATCGGGCGGGAGAAGCTCAGGTGAAACGGGTGTGTCAAGAATATCATAAAGCACGTCCGCCGTTTCTTTATCACTGACATACGCTACATATTCCACAAGGTAACGCACAAGAGTTTTAGGCACGGATGCATTCACTCCGTACATGCTCATATGGTCGCCGTTATAAGTGCACCAACCCATTGCAAGTTCGCTGAGATCGCCGGTGCCGACAAGCAGTTTGCCGTGTTTATTGGCAAGGTCAAAAAGAACTTGAGTTCGTTCTCTTGCCTGGGTATTTTCATACGTAATATCATGAATTTGAGGATCATGCTCAATATCACGCATGTGAAGCATGCACGCTTCTTTTATATCGACTTCCTTGACCGTAACGCCGAGACACTCCATAAGTTTAATGGCATTATTATATGTTCTGCCCGTTGTGCCAAAGCCAGGCATCGTAACACCGAGGATATCTGAATTTTCCCTGCCGAGCAGGTTCATTGCCTTAGTGCACACAAGCAGAGCAAGGGTTGAATCAAGTCCTCCGGAAATTCCGACAACTGCGCCGGTTGAGCCAACATGCTCAAGCCTTTTTGCGAGGGCTCCTGCCTGAATTGAGAATATCTCACGGCAACGCTCGCGGCGTTTATCATCATTATCAGGCACAAAAGGATGGGCGTCAACATATCTGAATTTGAGATCGTTAGAATTATTTTCGACCTTTGCGTCTAAGATTTCGACCTGCTGAGAATTGTTTTCAAAGCTTATATTTTTTATGCGCAGAGTGTTAATCTTCTCAACATCAATATCAGCATAAACAATATTAGTTTTCCTGAGAAAACGCTCACCTTCCGCAAGCACCGTTCCGTTTTCAGCCGCAAAAAGCGCACCGCCGAAAAGCAGATCTGTAGTGCTTTCAAACACAGAAGCGCCTGCATAAACATAACCACAGATACAGCGGGCAGACTGATTTGAAACAAGCTCACGCCTGTACTGAGCTTTTGAAGCGTATTCGTCACTTGCTGAAAGATTTGCAATGATATTCGCGCCGCTGAGGGTAAGCTCGCCGCTGGGCGGACAAGGTACCCAGAGATCCTCGCACAGTTCAACACCGAGAATTGCTCCGCCGCCGAGATCGAAAAGCTGTGAACCTATTTTCGTACTCAATCCGCATATCTCAATTTGCTGCGGTGTTTTAAAATCAGCACCTGATGCGAACCATCTTTTTTCATAAAACTCGTTATAATTTGCAATATGAATTTTAGGTACAAGACCTGCAATTCCGCCGTTTACAAGCACTGCGGCGCAGTTATAAAGGCTGTTCTTAAACTCAACAGGCACACCTACAAGAACCGCAATATTTTTGCCATTTGTATAATCTGCTATCTCTCCCAAAGCACTCATAGCTTTGCTAAGCAGTGCCTTATTAAAGAACAGATCGGCACAGGTATAGCCGGTAACGGAAAGTTCAGGTGTAACAAGCAAACGAGCTTCGTTTTCAACCGCCTCATCTATCGCCTTCAGTATTTCTTCTTTATTAAATTCGGGATCTGCAGGCTTAAGCTTGAGCGACGCAGCCGCCGCTCTTAAAAATCCGTAATTCATAATTCACCTATATCAATGTTATTTTGAAAGCGAAAGAAGCTTCGCAATTCGGTTCAAGCACTGTCATTCCGCGCTTATTTTCAAAAATGCTGTCCTCATCCGAGCAGGTTGAAATACCCGTCCAAGGTTCAAGAGCAACAAAGTTTCCGCCGTTAGAGGATGACCAAACAAGAAGATTATCAAAATCCTGGTAATCTATTTTAACACCTCTTCTTCCGGCGCTCAGCACAGCGGATTTAGGCTTGATATTATCAAAAACCATAGCATCAAGATCAAAAAGAGAGTGATCAAGATTTATCTTATTCGGAGTATCGAGCACATCATAACGCTTTGAGATATCCACAAGTCCCGTTTCAACATCCGGACGCAGACATTTCTGATTTACAGCGCCGCTGAACTCAACTGAATAATCCTCAAAATTTTCTCCGCTTTCGAGCGGGCAATTAAATGCGGGATGACCGCCGATAACGAACGGCAATCTGTCTTTACCCGTATTTTTAACTGTATAGCGAGTTGTTACCGAATTTTTCAAAACGGTATAACGAATTTCAAGGGAATAATCAAACGGGAAGGCTTTTTTTGTTTCCTCGCTTGAATTCTGAACAAACGAAACAAAATTCGCGCCCTGTTCATTTATTTCAAAAGGATTTATCCTTGCAACGCCGTGACGTTTCATAACGCAGGGCTTGCCGAAAGCAACAGCTTTTGAATCCCTCAGAACTCCTGTAATCGGGAAACACACAGGGGCTTGACCTCCCCAATATTTTTTATCTCCCTGCCAAAGATATTCAACGCCGTCCTTAACAAGTGAATGAAGCATTGCGCCTTCAAGAAGGCACTGAACCTTAATATTTTCGCTTTTGATTTCTACTGTCATTTGGCACCGCCTAATTATTTTTTAAACATAATAATTATATATCATTATAT
>URIN01000045.1 GCA_900547915.1 uncultured Clostridium sp.
CGAGATAGGAGTCCGTCTCGTGGGCTCGGAGATGTGTATAAGAGACAGTTAGAAATAATGTTTTTCATAAAATCATCTCCTATAAAATTTACATATATTCTGTAACTTTCATATAAAGAAATGATTTATAAACTGTCAAAAATAAGAAATATTTTTTTGCAAAAGTCAAATTTGTGTTCGTTATGTAAAAATAGTGTTAAATCAGGAAAAAGCAAAACAAACAAAAAAGGACCGCCCAAAAGAGCGGTCCTTATTTCATTTTAAACCAATGATAAAACCACAAGGTTCTGACTTAATATAAAAGTCAGACAATTATTTTAAAAACTCCTTAGTGGTCTTAACAATATTTTCGGCAGAAAGTCCGAATTCCTTTAACAGATCCTTTGCAGGGCCGCTGTGACCGAATTCATCATTAACGCCAATTCTTTTAACAGGTACAGGACATTCCGCACTCAGAGCCGCACATACAGCCTCTCCGAGACCGCCTACAATATTATGCTCCTCAACGGTGATTACCCTGCCGGTTTTTTTAGCAGATTTCACAACGAGTTCGCTGTCAAGCGGTTTGATTGTTGCCATATTTATAATCTCGGCATTAATTGAACATTTTTCAAGCTCCTTGCCTGCCTCGATAGCCTCGGCAACCATAAGTCCATTTGCAATTATCGTAACATCGGTTCCCTCTTTAATAAGTTCACCCTTGCCGATTTCAAACTTATAATCATCATCATGGAAAACCGGAACGGCAAGTCTGCCAAATCTGAGATAAACAGGACCTTCATAAGCATACGCAGCTTTTACTGCCTGCTTTGCCTCTACATCATCTGCAGGGCAGATAACTACCATACCGGGAATTGAGCGCATAAGAGCGAAATCCTCGCAGCACTGATGAGAAGCACCGTCCTCACCAACTGATATACCTGCATGTGTAGCGCCTATCTTAACATTAAGATGCGGATAACCGATTGAGTTTCTGATCTGCTCGAATGCTCTGCCTGCTGCGAACATAGCAAAGCTTGAAGCAAACGGAACAAATCCCATTGTGCTGAGACCTGCTGCCACACACATCATATTTGATTCAGCAATACCACAGTTGATATGACGCTGCGGAAATGCTTTTTTAAATATAGCGGTTTTTGTTGCCGCAGAGAGGTCCGCATCAAGTACAACAATATTGTCGGCGCCGTTTTCAGCAAGTTCTTTAAGCGCTTTACCATAGCTTTCACGCGTTGCAATACATTTTACATCTGCCATAATCACGCCTCCAATTCCGCAAGTTTTTCATCAAGTTCTTTAACAGCAATTTCATATTCCTGCTGATTCGGCGCTTTACCGTGCCAGTCAACAGCGTTTTCCATATATGAAACGCCAAGACCTTTAATAGTTTTCATAACAATAGCAAAGGGTTTAGTGCTCTTTTCAAAAGCTTCAAACGCTTTTTCAAGTTCGTCAAAATCATTGCCGTTTATAACAATGCAGTCAAAACCGAAAGCACGCACTTTTTCATCAATAGGCTCAGCGCTCATAACATCTTTGCAGGCACCGTCTATCTGAAGTCCGTTTACATCAATCATAATGCAAAGATTATCAAGATTATACTGAGATGCAAACATCATTGCTTCCCAAACCTGACCTTCTTCTATTTCACCGTCGCCCAAAAGAGTATAAACTTTAATATCCTTACCGAGCATCTTTGCACCTTTTGCCATTCCGCAAGCGGCGCTGATACCCTGACCAAGGGAACCTGTACTCATATCAATACCCGGAACTGTATTCATGTTCGGGTGACCCTGAAGATAAGAACCTATATGGCGAAGGGTCTTAAGATCCTCTACCGGGAAAAATCCCTTATATGCGAGAGCACTGTAAAGTGCCGGCGCAGCGTGGCCCTTAGAAAGAACAAATCTGTCTCTGTTTGGATCCTTTGGATTTTTTACATCATACCTCATCTGCCTGCCGTAAAGATAGGCAATGACATCAGCAGCCGAAAGGCTTCCGCCCGGATGGCCTGCTTTTGCGTTATAAGTGCCCTCAATTATGCCGCGCCTTATCTGGGCAGCATAAATTTCAAGCTCTCTTTTCTGTTCACTGTTCATGGCTTGCTCCTTTAGATTTAATTGACCTGCTCATAGAAGCAGTTTACAACAACATCCATTACCGAATCCTCATCAAGATAATATTCGGCAAAAACATCCTCCGTTGCCGTATCTGACGCACGCATTTCACCATCAAGTGTGTACTGTGTAAAATCAGATACTCCGTTGGAAAGCACAACCGAAGCAAGATATGTCACCTCGCTGAGTGAAATATTTGTTTGGCTGTATTCGGATGCTGTATTATAAAGCTGTGAAACTACAGAAAAATCGTTTGTTACGGCTTTTCTAAGCTGTTCCACATAAGCTTTAATGTACTGTGTTTGACGCTCTGTTCTGTTTAAAGATGCGTCTATTGAATCCATATTTCTCTGGCGTACATAAGTTTCCGCAAAATCGCCGCGGATAGTAACCGTATCACCCTTATAAACGCCCTCAGCAGGAAAATCATAAAGTGAAGTTACCGTTACGCCGCCTATTGCATCGTTGAGCGGCGCAATACCGCCTAAATCAAGAGCGAAATATTTTTCAACCGGCACATTACCAAGTATACGGCTGATTGCTGTTGTAACGTTTTCACACGATGACGTTCCGCCATCTCCGTAGGCATAAGCAAGACAGAGCTGCATATTTTCTGTTCTTACAAACTCTCCGCCTACTGTATAAAGGTCTATATCCACCATTGTATCACGCGGAATCGTTATGATACTGATTTCGCCTGTATTTGTATCAATAACACCGACAACATCAGTATCAGCCTGACCTGAATTGCCGATAAGAGTATCATCATTAGAGGTTATACTTTCACGGTCTACACCTATAAACGCAAATGCAACCTTATTTCTGTCATAAACATAAGTGTGACCGTTATATATGATAGTTTCTTCGTATTTCGGATTTGCCGGTTCAACCACAAGTGAGTTATGACCCCGCTCCCTCATATAAAGATATGTACCGCCGATAATGGCTACCGCGGCAAAAACTATTGCTATTAACACAATAAATATTCTGAGAACGAGCGGCATCTTGTGTTTTTTTCTGTGTCTGTGCCTTCTGCTGTGGTGTGAATGAGAGGAAGATGAATGATGATGGTGGTGGTGATGATGCCCGTTTGAATGGGTATTATATTCTTCCTCAGACAGAAAAATTCTGCCTGCCGACTCAGTCGGTTGTATCTGTTCCGGTTGGTCAACAGCAGGTTTTGTTTCAGCATCTCCGTTACTTTGAAAAAGAAAATCCTGGTCAGCTGCATCTAAATTTGGATCAATTGGTCTTTTCATCTTTTACTAACACTCCGCAAACAAGATATCTGTTGCTTTTTTGATTTGTGATACAGGTTGAAAGCACCACTATCTTGCTGTTTTCATCTATTGTTACATCAAGATCGGTTCTTACATTTTTAAGAGCCGATGTTGGGTTTTTCACCGTTTCCTGAAAATTTGCAAGATCCTGAGGAACGGCAAAATTAAACGAATTCATAATATGCCTGTCATCATATTTGAAAGCTGACACAACCTGATAGGTCAGTTTTCTTTCAGGCAGATAAATATAAAAATACTCATGTGAATTAAAGAAATCCGTGTCCTCAAATTTATGAAGCGAGGTAAACATGGTTTCCTTATAACCGTTGTGGCCGTAAATGACCGTTACGGGATCTGAAAAGTCTTTGCTATTAATGCCTTGAGTATAAATAGCTCCGCTTGCGATCCATGATTTATCATAAGCACTGTGGCGGAGATAAAAACTATCGTCATTTTTACTCTGAACTATAGGATAATCCACATCAGTATCATCAATTTTGATCCACGCGTAAATTTCATCATTTCCCTGCTGAAGGGATTCGAAATCAACAGGATTGTCCGCTAAATTCTGGCTCTGTGATTCTGTGGTGTCAGGAGTCGTTACAAATTCAGATTCCCTTTGCGCCATTGAGGAATTATAAATATAGATTCCTATATAAACACACGCACACACAAAAACGATTATAGCAAGAATCAAAAGAACAATTCTTTTTTTATCATTCTTTTTTTCTTTGTTGTTTTCGTTACTGTTATCACTCATAAAATGCACCGCAATAAAAAAATAATAGAAAAAATTTCAGTTTATTACAAGACAGCATAACATTAAAAAAACCTGCCCACAAAGGAACAGGTTTTAATAAATGTTTAGATTATATTATTCAGCGTCCTTCTTCTTTGTAAGGGCAAGAATTGCAGCACCTGCACCAGCTGCGCAAACCGCTGCCGCTGCTACAGAAACACCTGTGTCAGGAGAGGTTGCGGAATTGTCCTTATCAACAGTTGTGGTTTCGCCAGAAGTTGTTCCCTCTTCAGCTGTAAGAGCGTTAACTGTATATCCGTTAGGAGACTCAAATACAGACCAATCAAGAACTTCAATAACAAGAGTATTGCCGTCCTTGCTAACTACTTTGCAAGCAGAGCTTACTGAATTCAAATCAACAGCTTTGCCGTCTTTATCAATAAGATTCCAGCCTTTAAGTGCTGCTGAACCTGAATAAGTAAATACAAGCTGATTTGAACCTGCGCTTACCTGAGAGCCTGAAACCTGAGTTGAAGGCTTGCCGTTAAGAAGCGGATCATTAGCCGAATGAACGATTGCTACACCCTGAGGGCTGTATACATGGATGGCTGCAGAAGCAGGAACTGCGAAAGCAGCACATACGCTGACTGCGGCAATTACTGAAATTAAAACAGAAATAAGCTTTTTCATAAAAACACCTCATTTAATATAATTGATGCTACATTTAATATAAGCCAATATATAATACAATCGCATTATACCATTTAACTTCAAATTTGTAAAGAGCTTTGAAGAAAAACATTTTACAAATTTGTTACAAATTTTATGTCAGCTGTGATTTTCCTGTACACAATTCATAATATCTGCCGTGGTTTTCAAGGAGCGCATCATGGTCTCCTCTCTCTATTATTTTTCCGTGTTCCAGTACCATAATGGCATTTGAATTTCTTACTGTTGACAGTCTGTGAGCGATTACAAATACTGTTCTGCCCGCCATAAGTCTATCCATACCGTGTTCTATATGCATTTCCGTGCGTGTATCAACGGAAGACGTTGCCTCGTCAAGAATTAAAACGGTAGGCTTTGCAACTGCCGCTCTTGCAATTGCAAGAAGCTGTCGCTGTCCTTGTGAAAGATTATCTCCGTCTCCAGAAATCATTGTTTCATATCCCTGAGGCAGTCGCCTAATAAACGAATGGGCAGATGCGAGTTTCGCGGCGGCGATACATTCTTCATCGGTAGCTTCCAGTCTGCCGTAACGAATATTATCCATAACTGTGCCGGTAAACAGATGCGTATCCTGAAGAACTATTGAAAGCGTCTTTCTCAAATCGTCCTTCTTTATGCGCTTTACATCTATTCCGTCATAAGTTATAGTGCCTTCCTGAATATCATAAAAGCGGTTTATAAGATTTGTTATAGTGGTTTTTCCAGCGCCTGTTGATCCTACAAAAGCAATTTTTTGACCGGGTTTTGCATATAGCGAAATATTCTTTAAAACCGGTTTTTCGGGAACGTATGAGAAATTAACGTTTTCAAACTCAACATTACCCTCTACGGGGATGAGTTTTCCTCCGTCATTCCAATATGACTTCAGCTCGCCGTTTTCCTCTTTCTGCTCAAGAGTAACAGTGCCTTCATCAACCTCTGGAGCCATATCCATTATCTCAAACACTCTTTCAGCACCCGCAAGCGCTGAAAAGATAGTATTCATCTGATTTGCTATTTGGTTTATCGGCTGGGTAAACTGTTTTGAATAACTTAGGAATGTGAAATAAGTGCCTATATCAATACTTGCAGTGAGAACAAGAAGTCCTCCGGCAAGAGCTACCGTTGCGTAGCTTGCATTATTTATTCCCGTTGAGCTTGGGCCCATAACACCCGCATAAAAGTTTGCATTTGTTGCGGCTTTACGGAATTTTTCGTTGCACTCACCGAACTCTTCGTTTATTTTATCCTCGTGATTAAATACCTTTACAACTTTAAGGCCCTCAACAGACTCCTCGATATTACCGTTCATTATACCGAGTTCTTTCTGCTGCTCTCTGAAATACTTTTTGGACTGCTTGCCTATCTTGCTCACAGTGATGAGCATAATAATAAGAAAAACAAGCGCAATTCCGAAAAGCATAGGACTTAGGTATATCATCATTATTATTATACCCGTAAAAGTAAAAGCAGAAGAAACGAGCTGAATCATCGACTGCTCAAGCATCATCTGAATATTATCAACATCGTTTGTAAAACGGCTCATTATCTCGCCGTGAGTTTTACTGTCAAAATACCTGAGCGGCAAAGACTGCATATGGTTGAACAGTTCTTTTCTTATAAGGTTTGTTGTTTTGTAGGCAATCTTGACCATAACACGGCTCTGAATAAACGTAAACAAAGCGGTGCCGCAATAAAGAGCGCCTACTATTACAAGATTTTTAACAAGCGCCTTTATGCCCTCTGTCATAAAATTGCCTGCCAGCACAGAAGCTTCGATATCATTAAGAATAGGTTTGAGCCAGTATGACGCACCTATCTGACAAACAGTGCTCAGTACAAGGGAAATAAAGACTATTACGAGGAATAATTTGCTTTTACCCATATACTGAAGTATTCTGCTAAAAGTCTGCTTTGCATTTTTTGGCTTTGCGTAGCCGTGTTGTTTATGATTCATGGGTCTCGGCATTATTCACTCACCCCTTTCTGCTGCGTCTGGTATATCTCTTGATATATCTCATTTGATTTAAGCAGATTTTCGTGGGTATCCATACCCTTTATCTCTCCGTCATCAAGAACTATAATCTTATCTGCGTCCTTAACCGAAGAAACGCGCTGCGCAATTATGAATACGGTAGTATCCTTCAGTTCATTATAAAAGCTGTCTCTTATTTTAGCTTCGGTAGCAGTATCAACTGCGGAAGTAGAATCATCAAGAATAAGTATCTTAGGATTTTTTATCATTGCTCTTGCTATACAAAGGCGTTGCTTCTGACCGCCGGAAAGATTCAGACCGCCCTGTGAAAGATCTGTATCATAGCCGTTTGGCTGACGCAAAACGAAATCATGCGCCTGAGCATATTTGCACGCTTCCTCTATTTCTTCATCGGTAGCGTCCGCCTTGCCCCATCGAATATTATCCTTGATAGTGCCGCTGAAAAGTACATTTTTCTGAAGCACAACACCAATCATATCTCTGAGAGCTTTTATATTGTAGTCACGGACATCAACATCGTCAACAAGCACCTGACCCTCTGTAACATCATAAAGACGAGGTATGAGATTAACAAGGCTTGACTTTCCGCATCCTGTACCGCCTACGACACCGATGACTTGCCCCGGCTCCGCCGTAAAGCTTATGCTGTGCAAAACATCGTCTCCGGAATCTGAAGAATTATATTTGAAATTTACATTTCTGAATTCAACTTTACCTTTTGCAGTTGCCTTATCAGGCACATAATTCTTTTCACCATCGGTAACATCAACCTTGGTATTGAGAACCTCAACAACACGGTCACCGCACGCTTTACCTCTTGCCAGCTGAAGGAGCATCATAGATATCATCATCAGATTCATAAGCACCTGAATGATATAAGAAGCGAAAACGGAAATCTCGCTGACATCCATGACTCCGTTGCTTGCGTCAACGCCGCCTCTGTAATACACGAACACAACAACAGCATTGAGAATAAGCATCATAATAGGCATTACGGTAACAACCAGCCCTGATGCTTTTGCGCCCTGTGCGGCAAGGTCATCCGAAACATTTTTGAATTTATCCTTTTCGTGGTCTTCACGCACAAACGCCTTAACAACCCTTATACCTATAAGGTTTTCCTGAACGACTCTGTTTACATTGTCTATCTTCTTCTGCATTTTTTGGAACATCGGAAAACCGAATTTCAAAATACACACAACGATAACTACAAGCACTGGAAGAATAAACAGCAGCAGCATACTCATTTTGGGATTAATTGAAATTGCAAAAGCAGCTGAAACTATTAAAAGAGCAGGACCTCTAACAAGTATTCTAAGCGACATCATTACCACGTTTTGAAGCATAGTAATGTCATTTGTAAGCCTTGTGGTAAGTGAAGCTGTTGAAAAATCATCAATATTTTTAAAAGAAAATGTGCTGATTTTTTTGTACACATCTTTTCTGAGCCTAAAAGCAAAATTCTGGCTGCATATTGACGAAGTCTTCATAGTTGCAAGACCGCCTGAAAGACCTAAAACGGCAAGGGCCAACATACCTATACCG
>URIN01000046.1 GCA_900547915.1 uncultured Clostridium sp.
ACACAAGGCTATTCGTCGGCAGCGTCAGATGTGTATAAGAGACAGGAATATATATTCGCCTTTTGATATAATTAAAAATATTATGGAAAAGTGTAAGTATCCGTAATTTTATCATAAAAAAGAGGTGAGGTAATGGACAACTTTTCATCAAAAATCGGCATAGTGGATAAAACGGAAATAGATATTCAAAAAAATTACTGCAAAAAGGTTAGGTCCGTTATCTCTAAACGGTATGAAAAACAGCCGCTTGCCTGTGTTGTAACATATGGCTGTCAGCAGAATGTGGCAGACAGTGAAAAAATAAAGGGCATGCTAAGTGAAATGGGCTACGGTTTTACAGATGAACGCACTCAGGCACAGCTTGTTATCTTCAACACCTGCGCCGTGCGTGAACATGCGGAGGACAGAGTGTTCGGCAATGTAGGCGCTCTGAAGAAATATAAACATGAAAACCCAGGCACAGTTATAGCATGCTGCGGATGTATGATGCAGCAGCAGCATATCGCTGATAAGATAAAAAAGAGCTTTCCGTTTGTAGATCTTGTTTTCGGTACACATGTAGTTTACAGACTGCCCGAACTTATCTATAAAACACTTACAGGTAAAAAACGAGTTTTTGAAACGCCTGACGCGGACGGCGTAATTGCCGAGGGCGTTCCTGTTCTCAGAGATGAGGATAAAAGAGCGTGGCTGCCGATTATGTATGGCTGCAATAATTTCTGCACTTACTGTATCGTGCCTTATGTGCGCGGTCGTGAACGCAGCCGTGAACCTGAGCAGATATTAAAAGAGGCAAAAGAGCTTGTTGAAAGCGGATGCAAGGAGATAACGCTTCTTGGTCAGAACGTAAATTCATACGGAAAAAATCTGAACCCGCGTGTTACTTTTGCTCAGCTTCTCAGAATGATAAACGATATTGACGGCGATTTCAGAATACGTTTTATGACCAGCCACCCTAAGGACTGCACCAAGGAGTTGCTTGAAACAATGGCTGAGTGCGATAAAGTCGCAAAGCACCTGCATCTGCCGTTTCAAAGCGGAAATGACCGTGTGCTCAAAGCAATGAACCGCAATTACACAAGAGAGAAATATCTTTCTCTTATAAATTATGCAAAAGAGCTTATGGGTGATGCGCTCTCAATAACTTCGGATATAATAGTCGGTTTCCCCGGCGAAACATATGAGGAGTTCAGAGACACTGTTTCACTTATTGAAGAGGTAAAATTCACCTCACTGTTCACATTCATTTATTCACCCAGGAAGGGCACACCTGCCGCTGAGATGCCGGACCCCGTTTCTGCTGAGGAAAAAGGTAAATGGCTCAGGGAACTGCTTGCTGTTCAGGAAAAAAATTCAGCTGAAAATATGAAAAAGTATGCCGGTAAAACTTTTAAGTGCTTTATTTACGGCAAAGGAAAGCACGGCGGAAATTCACTTGAGGCAAGAACGGACGGAAATATAATAATTGAATTTGACGGCAGTGAAGATCTCATAGGCACTTTTAAAAACATCACCGTTACCGAGCCGCTCACTTATGTTTTAAAGGGCAGGCTCGCGGAATAATAAAATAAAATTAATTTTGAAAGGAATAAAATATTATGGCACTTGAAAACGCACTTCGTGAACTCGGAAAGGAAATTCAGAAAGACGCGCGCTTCAAAGCGCTTCAGGATGCTGCTGCAAAAAATGACGCAGACCAGGATCTTCAGGAAAAGATGAAACAGCTTCAGCTCTACTCACTTCAGTATCAGCAGGAAACCGGCAAAGGTGATGACGCTGATAAGGAAAAGATTGAGCAGCTTCAGAATGATTATCAGAAACTTTATGAAGAGATTATGCAGAACGAGAATATGGAGGTTTATTCAGCCGCCGCTTCTCAGATGGAAGAAATGGCTCAGTATATCAGCAAGATGATAGGCCTCTTCTTTGACGGCGAGGATCCTGAAACCTGCGAGATTCCCGATGAGTCCTGCACTCACAACTGTTCAACCTGCGGTGGCGGCTGCGGTTGCTGATTTGTAAATTCCGCATCTAATAAAATTTTTGAAGGAGGATGAATATGGCGGGTAAAAAGCAGAACGGGCTTTCGCCCATGATGGAGCAGTATTTTGATATAAAAAGCAAATATCCCGATATGCTTTTATTCTTTCGCTTGGGCGATTTCTACGAAATGTTTTTTGATGACGCCAAAATCGCCTCCGAGGAGCTTGATCTTGTCCTTACGGGCAGGGACTGCGGCCAGGAGGAACGGGCGCCGATGTGCGGTGTGCCGTTTCACTCGGCGGACAACTATATCGCAAAGCTTGTAAACAGGGGATATAAAGTTGCAATATGCGAACAGCTTGAAGACCCCAAACTTGTAAAAGGGCTTGTAAAGCGTGATGTTGTCAGAATAATTACCCCCGGCACCGTAATCGAGGGTAATATGCTGGAGGACGGAGTAAACAACTACCTGTGTTGTATCTGTAAAATGGATAATGAAACAGGTATCTGTTTTGCCGATGTTTCAACAGCGGAGTTCCATCTTACTGCTGTAAAGGGCAGTAACCCCGAAGAGCAGATAATGGACAGGCTTGCAACATATCAGCCTAAAGAGGTGCTTGTAAATTCGGGCGCTCTTGATTTCAGCTCTGTTGCAAAATTTATTAAAGACCGCCTGGGCACAAAGACACAGCTGCTTGATGACAGCAAATTCGATTTTGAGGGCGCAACGGATATTATTCTTGAAACGCTCGGTAAAAAAGAGATAGATTCTCTGTCTCTTGGCAGCAGCAAAAGTGTTGTGTGCGCTCTCGGCGCAGTAATCGGTTACCTTAAAGAGGTTCAGAAGAAAGACGAGATAGAAGCACCGGCGGATATTGATTATTTTGACGATACCGAGTATATGAAACTCGATATGAATGCCCGCCGTAATCTTGAACTCACAAGTTCAATGATGACGGGCGATAAAAAGCATTCACTGCTGTGGGTGCTTGATAAAACAAAGACCGCTATGGGCAAGCGTATGATACGCAGCTGGCTTGAAATGCCGCTTATGTCAGCGGCGGGAATAACAAGGCGCCAAAATGCTGTTGGTGAGCTTGCTGACAATCCCGAAACAAGGGATAAGATAAGAGCCGCGCTCACAGGCGTAAGCGATGTTGAAAGGCTTATGGCGCGCGTTGCATATTCAACTGCAAACGCAAAGGAACTCAGGTCACTTCAGGCAACCTGCGAAAAACTGCCTGAGATAAAAGGTCTGCTTGAAAATTCAAACAGCGCCTATCTTAAAGAGATCTTCCGTCAGATAGATACACTTTCAGATGTTCGTGATCTCATTCAGCGTGCTATTGTTGACGAGCCGCCGTTTTCACTGCGTGAGGGCGGAATGATACGAAAAGGTTTCAGCCCCGAACTCGATGAGCTCAAAAGCATTATGGAGGACGGCGCCGGTATAATCGCATCAATAGAAGCAAGAGAGCGTGAGAAAACAGGCATTCCCAAGCTTAAAGTAGGCTACAACAGAGTTTTCGGATACTATATCGAGGTCACAAATTCTTATAAAGATCTCGTGCCCGAAGACTACATAAGAAAACAGACGCTCACAAACTGTGAGAGATATATAACCCAGGAACTCAAAGATCTTGAGGGCAAGGTGCTCGGCGCAAAAGACAGAGCCGTGGCACTTGAATATGATGTGTTCTGCTCCGTGCGTGAAAGCGTTTCAAATGAAGCGCAGAGAATACAGAAAACGGCAAAAGCACTTGCTGCGCTCGATACGCTCGCTTCGCTTGCCGAGGTCGCTGTCAACAACAACTATGTGTGCCCGCAGATAAATACAAGCGGCGCAATAGAGATTAAAGACGGCAGACACCCTGTTGTTGAGGCGCTTATGGAAGGCGCACTGTTTGTTCCGAACGATACAATGCTTGATACGGACGAAAACCGCTGTATGATAATTACAGGCCCCAATATGGCTGGTAAATCAACATATATGCGCCAGATAGCGCTTATAGTGCTTATGGCTCAGATAGGTTCGTTCGTGCCCGCCCGCAGTGCCAGCATAGGCATTACGGATGCTATTTTTACAAGGGTCGGCGCTTCTGATGACCTTGCCACGGGCCGCTCAACATTTATGGTGGAAATGAGCGAGGTCTCCTCAATACTAAAAAACGCCACCCCGAGAAGCCTTATAATTCTTGATGAAATAGGCAGGGGCACTTCAACTTTTGACGGTATGAGTATTGCCCGTGCCGTGCTCGAATTCGTGTGCAAAAAGAAAACGCTCGGCGCAAAAGCACTATTCGCAACGCATTATCACGAACTAACGGCAATGGAGGGTATGCTTGACGGCGTCAAAAACTATTCCATAGCAGTTAAAAAGCGCGGAGATGATATTACGTTCCTGCGCAGAATAGTGCGCGGCGGCGCAGACGAAAGTTTTGGTATAGAAGTTGCCAAACTTGCAGGTGTTCCGGACAGCGTTGTCCGCAGGGCAAAGGCGATTTTAAAGGAACTTGAAAAAAACAAGGTAAGTATAGAATTCAAGGCGGAGGATGCCGTTGTTGAGGAAGAGGAAGAAATCCAGTATAACTTTTCCGCAAACGGCAGAAACGAGATACTTGAGATACTGC
The DNA here is from genome assembly GCA_900547915.1 of uncultured Clostridium sp. Taxonomy (GTDB): domain Bacteria; phylum Bacillota; class Clostridia; order Oscillospirales; family Acutalibacteraceae; genus Eubacterium_R. The sequence continues at coordinate 4,614 of URIN01000046.1, forward strand.
GTGCAACGGATGTAAATACCCTTACACCCATAGAAGCAATGCAGACACTTTACGATTTAAAGAAAAAAGCAGAAGAACTTAGTTAAAAAGAGGTGATATGCGTGGCACATATAAATATTCTTCCCAAAGAGGTATACAGCCTTATCGCCGCAGGCGAGGTGGTTGAAAGACCGATGAGCGTTGTTAAGGAAATGCTTGAAAATTCAATAGACGCAGGCGCCAAGCATATCATCGTTGAGATAAAAAACGGCGGCACGACCTATATACGCATAACTGATGACGGCTGTGGTATAGCAAGGGAAGATGTTGAAAAAGTTTTCATTTCTCACGCAACGTCAAAAATATCCACGGGCGAAGATCTTAACGCAATAGGCACTCTCGGCTTCAGGGGAGAGGCAATGGCTTCCATAGCCGCGGTGGCAAAGGTTGAGCTGCTCACAAAAACGGATAATGAAAGCACGGGAACACGCTATCAGATAAACGGCGGCGAAAAGATTAGTCTTTCGGACGCCGGCTGCCCAACAGGCACTACGGTAGTTGTAAGAGATATTTTCTTCAACGTTCCCGCAAGAATGAAATTTCTTAAAAAAGATGTTACGGAGGGCAACGCCGTTCAGGGCGTTGTGGACAGAATTGCTCTTTCCCATCCCGAAATATCTTTCAGGTTTATAAGAGAAGGCAGGCAGGTGCTTATCACCTCTGGCAATTCGGATTTAAAAGGCACCGTTTATTCGGTGTTCGGTGCAGAACTTTCGGATACTCTTATAGAAACCGACTATTCATACAACTCAATGCGCCTAACGGGCTACGTAAGCCGCCCACATCAGTCAAGAAAAAGCAGGTCTATGCAGTTTTTCTTTATAAACGGCAGGCTGGTAAAGAGCGCAACCGCAATGGCGGCGCTGGAGCAGGCTTATAAAAATCTCATTATGGTGGGCAGGTATCCTGCTTGCGTTCTTAATATTGAGATAGACCCGAAACTTGTGGATGTAAATGTTCATCCGTCAAAAACAGAGGTGCGTTTCGTAAATGAGAAACCTGTTTTTGACCTTGTTTATTACGGCGTCAAAACAGCTATTGAAACCAAAAATTCTGTAAAAGAGGGCAGTTTTTATTCAGACTCTAACGGCAGAAATTACAGAAATCTTGAAACACATACTGAAAAAATAGATTTCGGAGTAAAACCTGCGCAGCCGTCACAGCTTAAATTTTCAAATTCATCATCTGAAAATCCGTGGCGTGTTTCGGCACCGTCAGGCTATTCAGAGCATAAAAGAAAGGAAAGCTACGGCGATCCTAAGGATTATAAAATCAAAAGCGGCAGAATTTTCTCGGAGCAGGAAACCGTTGAGGATAATGAATATTCCACAACCGTAGCTATTGATTTTTCCGACAAAAAGGCAAAGGCTGAAACGGAACCCGTTAGTGCTTTTGAGCCAACCGCTCAGGAATCTGCTGACAGCATTGCGGCGGTGATTGATGAAAAGGACGATGTTCCAACATTCAAAGTTGTGGGCGAAGCGTTCAACACATATATCATAGTTGAGATTAAAAACGACCTTTACTACATAGACAAGCACGCCGCTCACGAGCGTATGAATTTTGAAAGACTAAAAAAAGAAGCGGCGCAGACGGGAATTGCCTCACAGGCGCTGTTGGTGCCCACAGCGGTGTCAATGACACCCGAAGAGTATGAGGCAGTAATATCAAATCTGTCTTTGCTTTCAAAATGCGGTTTTACCGCAGAGGATTTCGGTTCAAACACAGTTATAGTGCGTGAGATACCGTCACTCCTTGACGGGTGCGATGTCAAAGACTTGATACTCGAGATAGCCCAGAAACTGCTGGAGCATAAAACTGATATTGAGCCTGAAAAAATGGATTGGATTTTTCATTCTTCGTCCTGCCGCGCGGCAGTCAAGGGCGGAGATAAAACAACACCGCAGGAAAGAGAATTGTTTGTTGAAAAGCTTCTCTCAATGCCCGAAATACGCTATTGTCCTCACGGCAGACCTGTTATGGTGAAAATTTCACGCTATGAGTTAGAAAAGCAGTTCGGCAGGGTGCAGTGATGGATAAAACAAAAGTAATAGTTGTGGCAGGCCCCACCGCAAGCGGAAAAACGTCGCTTGCGGCACAGATTGCAAAGGCAGTCGGCGGAGAGGTCATATCAGCTGATTCAATGCAGGTCTACAAGGGTATGGGAATAGCTTCGGCAGCACCTACTCAGCAGGAAATGCTCGGCGTTCCTCATCATATGGTGCAGTTCCTTGAAAGAGATGTTCCTTTTTCAGCCGCTGATTTCTGCAATATTGCCCGTGACATAATAAAAGATATTGTATCCCGCGGCAAAGTTCCCGTTATAGCAGGCGGAACCGGTCTTTTCATAGACAGCCTTGTTGATAATGTAAATTTCATAGAAACCAAAAGCGACCCCGCTCTGCGTGAACGACTTATGTCGAAAAATGAGGACGAGCTTTATGCCGAACTTCTGAAAGCAGATCCCGAGGCCGCCGAAAAGATACATAAAAACAATAAAAAGCGTGTTGCCCGCGCGCTTGAGATATTTTATCTTACGGGCAAAACAAAAAGTGAGGCGGACAGGGAAGCTGTCAGTCAGGAAACTCCTTATGACGCGCTTTACTTTGTTATAGAATTTAAAAACAGGGAAAATCTTTACGGCAGAATAAACCGCCGTGTTGATATAATGCTTCAAAACGGCCTAGAGCAGGAGGCGCGCCGCTGCCTTGAAGAGGGCGGCAAAACTGCGGCTCAGGCAATAGGTCACAAGGAACTTAAGCCGTATTTTGACGGTGAAATGAGCCTTGAAGAAGCGGTGGAAAATATTAAGAGAGAAACAAGAAAATATGCAAAGCGGCAGATAACGTGGTTTAAACGCCGTCAAAACGCAGTAAGGATCTGCGCCGATGACGGAAGTGAAAATATTGTAGATGCCGCAGTCAGGATAAGCAGGGATTTTTTAAATGGCAGGTCTTGATGTTTCAAAAATGTTTAAAAAGATTAAGCTTTCGCCCACGCAAAAGCAAAATGCCGTTCTGATATTCGTTGTTGCACTTATTGCGGTGTATATGGGAGTTCAGCTTTATTCGGCGTTTCATGTCGGTCTGAAAACGCAGACTGCGCTTCAGTCAACCGTGTATGAAACGGTTGATACCACCGCCCTTGTAGTCAGGGATGAAAAGGTGGTGCAGAGCAGCACGGCTGTAACAGTTTCTTCGGTTGATGACTGTGAAAAGGTTTATAAGGGCGGAGAGATAGCTCTTACGTTCAGTTCTCAGGAAGCAGCTTCGGCATATTCTCAGTATGTTGATCTTGAGGATGAATTAAAGTATTATTCGGACATGGAAAGTCAGGCTGTCGGCCAGGCAACGGACGTTGAGTCGCTTGACAGCAGTATTATTGAAAATATAAACGAATATGTTCGTGCGGCGGCAGTCCAGGATGTAAGCGGCGTTACGGGTAACGCTTATGAACTTAATGACAGGTTTACACGCCGCCAGATACTTATAGGCAAGGATATTGATTTTTCCTCGGTAATGAGGGAGATAGAAGATAAAATGAGCGCACTCAATATCAGCGCAAATCAGCCGACAGGCAGTATAAAGGCAGATGAATCCGGAGTTTACTCCGAATATACCGATTCCCTTGAG
>URIN01000047.1 GCA_900547915.1 uncultured Clostridium sp.
CTACACAAGGCTATTCGTCGGCAGCGTCAGATGTGTATAAGAGACAGAAGCCGTTTAAGGGGGCCAATCTCTTGATAAAGGATATAGACGGCATAAGTGTTAATTATGAAGTTAAGGGCAGCGGCAGTCAATATGTGTTTATTCTGCATGGTTGGGGCGCAAATATAGGCGTTTATACATCTGTTTCAGATCTGCTTTCGGCAAAATTTACAGTTGTTTCGTTCGATTTTCCCGGCTTTGGCGGTACTCCGGAACCTCCCGATGTTTGGTGTGTTTCTGATTACGCTGATTTCACTGTTAAATTTATTTCGTCTTTTGGCGTAGATAAAGTTATTCTTTTCGGTCACTCATTCGGCGGCAGGGTAATTATAAAAATGGCTTCAATGCCAAAACTTCCGTTTAATATAAGTAAAATTATTTTTGCGGACAGTGCCGGAGTTATGCCTGTGCGCGGTAAAAAACAAAATTTCAGAACAAGAGTTTACAAAACGGGCAAGTTTTTCCTCAGCCTTTATCCTGTCAGAAAGCTTTTTCCCGAGGCGCTTGAGTCTCTTAGAAAAAAGTTTTCATCAGCGGATTACGCAAGTGCTTCTCCTCTTATGAGAGGCGTGCTTGTAAAAACTGTAAATGAGGATCTTACGCCTCTCTTGAAAAATATAAAATGCCAGACGCTTCTTATCTGGGGCGTAAATGATACTGCAACGCCAGTTTCCGATGCTGAGATATTCGAACGAGAGATATCTTCTTCAGGCACAGATGTTGGCCTTTGCAAAATAGAAAACGCAGGGCATTATTCATTCCTGGATCAGCCTTATGTGTTCCAAAATATATTAAAATCATTCCTTAAAATAGGAGAGTAAAATGTATCTTGCTTTAAATATAATCTGCTTGCTTTTGGCGGCGGTTTCAAGCGTGTTGTGCGTTGTGCGCACAACACATATGCTTCAGCTCAATTCATATAAAGCTTCCGTTCAGTTTAAATGGATGCGTCAAAATTTTAAGCATTATATCATAAACATAATTTTGCTTGTGATTTCAATTGCGGCGGCATTTACAAATGCCGTATGGCTTTATATAGTTTTTTATATATTTGCAATTATTTTTGCGCTTGCAAACAAGCCAATGAAAAATGCTAAAAAGCCCCTTGTTTATACAGCAAGGGTAAAGCGTATGCTCGTAACAGATGCAATCGTATGGCTTGCTGCTTTTGCTGCGGCATTTTTCGCGGGCGGAGAGCGCTTCGGTTTGCTCGGAATGGGCATTTCACTTTCACTCATTCCGTTGCTTCCGATTATAGGCAATATAATAAACGCTCCAATAGAAAAGGCGATACGTCAGTATTATATCAATGACGCGAAAAAAATGCTTAAAGCATGCCCTGATCTGAAAGTTATAGGTATAACAGGCAGCTATGGCAAAACAAGTGTCAAATATTATCTTTCAACAGTTTTGAAAGCAAAGTATAATGTGCTGATGACACCTGAAAGTTACAATACACCTATGGGCGTTGTTAAAACTATCAGAGAGCAGCTTCGCCCGACTCACGAGGTGTTTGTGTGCGAAATGGGCGCGCGTCACGTGGGCGATATTAAAGAGATATGTGATATCGTATTCCCTGAATACGGCATTATTACCTCAATAGGTGAACAGCACCTTGAAACTTTTAAGTCAATAGATAATATAATCAACACAAAATTTGAACTTTATGATGCCGTTTCTGATAAATCAAAAATGTTCCTGAACGGCGATAATGAAAATATCTCAGGCAACCTTAAGAAAAAATCTGACAAGGGTTATCACACTTACGGTCTTGATGATGATAACGAAACATATGCCTATGACATCAGCGTTTCAAATAAAGGCACTAATTTTTCTGTCTGCTGCTGTGGTCAGAAGATAGAAAATCTTCAGACACCGCTTATAGGAGAACACAATGTTACCAACCTGACAGGCGTTATCGCTGTTTGCGTTGCTCTCGGTGTGCCTTCTGATGATATCAGAATGTATGTGCGCAAACTTTCTTCACCTCCGCACAGGCTTCAGCTTACACGCAGAGGTAATACGGCAATAATAGACGATGCTTATAATTCAAATCCCGCGGGCTGCGAAGCCGCGCTTAAAACCCTTTCGCTTTTTGACGGCACAAAGATACTCATTACTCCGGGTATGGTTGAGCTTGGCAAAATGCAGGATAAGTGCAATTACGATTTCGGTAAATCAGCTGCGGCTGTCTGCGATTATGTATACCTTGTTGGTAAAAAGCAGACAGAGGCTATTTACAAGGGACTTACAGACGCAGGGTATGATGATAAAAAAATTACGGTCAGCGGCAGCTTTAACGAGGCATTTTCAAAAGCTTCAGTCGCTCCCGGCGAGCAGAAAATTATTCTTATAGAAAACGATTTGCCCGATAATTATTGATTTTTTTGGAGGATAAAAATGAAAATTAATGTGGCGGTGCTTTTTGGCGGCAAAAGCGTTGAGCACGAAGTTTCTGTGATCTCTGCCGTTCAGGCAATGCAGAGTATAAATAAGGATAAATATGCAGTTTATCCTGTTTATATTACAAAGAAAAATGAACTTTACTGGAGCGAGTGTCTTGAAAATATTGAAGAATACAAGAACATTCCCGCGCTTCTTGAAAAAAGCACAAAGATAAATATAGTAACAGACGGCAGTAAGACTTATCTTATGCCGCAGGAGCATAAACTTTTCTCAAAAGCAAAGCCAATTGCCTGCATAGATGTTGCTTTCCCAATAGTGCACGGCACAAATGTTGAGGACGGAGCTCTTCAGGGCTTTCTCAAAACTCTTAATCTTCCGTTTGTAGGCTGTGATGTTCTTGCAAGCGCTATCTGTATGGATAAGTTTGCAATGAAAATAATGCTTAAAGAGGCAGGCTTCCCGGTGCTTGACGGTATCCGCTTCACTTCTCAGGATTATAAGAATGAGGAAAAAGTAATTTCAGATACTGAAAATAAATTCGGCTATCCCGTAATAGTTAAGCCTGTCAACCTCGGATCGAGTGTCGGTATCAGCAAGGCGGAAAACAGGCAGGAACTCGAGGATGCGCTTGAACTTGCTTTTCAGTTTGCAGATAAAATACTTATTGAGCCCGCAGTTGTAAATCTTAAGGAGATAAACTGCTCTGTTGTGGGTGATTATTCAGATGCCGAGGCGTCTGAACTTGAAGAGCCTATTTCAGCCGATAAGATCCTTTCTTATAAAGATAAGTATATGGACGGCGGCAAAAAAACAGGCGGCAGCAAGGGAATGACCAGCCTTAAGAGAAAGATACCCGCTGATATTCCTGAAAAAACAGCTCAGGAAATAAAGAACATAGCAGTGGAAGCTTTCAAGTATCTTGACTGCAACGGTGTTGTAAGAATTGATTTCCTTATGGACTCAAAAACAGGCGAGTTTTGGATAAATGAGTTTAACACCATTCCGGGTTCACTCGCGTTTTATCTGTGGGAACCCAAGGGCGTTAAATATTCAGAACTCCTTGATAAGCTTATCTCACTTGCTGTAAAGAGACAGCGCAATAATGAGGAAATTACTTATTCGTTTGATACAAATATTCTTTCCTCTGCTTCATTCGGTGGCGCAAAAGGTTCAAAAGGATCAAAAATGTAAAAAAACTGCCCGGCTTCTGCCGGGCTTTTATAGGTGAATTATGGATATTGAAAATATTGTTGTTAGGAAATATGAAGCCTCTGACCTGCCTGAAATGACAAGTATTTGGAATGAGGTAGTAGAAGAGGGAAATGCCTTTCCTCAGATAGATACGCTGGATGATGAAAGCGCGGCGGGATTCTTTTCTTCGCAGACCGTTTGCGGCGTTGCTCAGGATAAAATCAGCGGCAAGATACTCGGACTTTACATACTGCACCCGAATAATATAGGCAGATGCGGTCATATTGCAAACGCAAGTTATGCTGTTTCTTCTGAGGCTCGGGGTATGCACATAGGCGAAAAACTTGTTAAGGACTGCCTTGAAAGAGCAAAGGATAAAGGTTATAGAATACTTCAGTTTAACGCAGTCGTTGAATCAAATATTCACGCACAGCACCTTTATGAACGCCTCGGATTTACACGCCTCGGCAGAATACCCGGCGGATTTAAATCAAACTCCGGAGAATATGAAAATATCTTTGTTTATTATAAAGAACTTAAGTAAATAAAAATAAACGGCAGGGGAAATACCCTGCCGTTATTTTTTATTATATGGTATATTTATTCAGTTTCCGCTGATGTTTCTTTTATTACAACATCTTCTGGCAGATGTTTCATAAATGTTATTATAAATGGCAATGTAACTATTGCCGAAATTACATAAGCAATCGGCTGAGCTGCTTCTATGCCGCTGATTCCCATAAATTTCGGCAGTATCAGCACAAGCGGAATAAAGAAAAGTCCGTTCTGCGTTAGTGCGAGGAAAAATGCTCTGCCGCTTTTTCCTATGCTTTGGAAAGTCATATTGCCCATCATTACCGTTGGCAAAACTATAAGTGACGCACAGAGCATTCTTAGCGCTGATGTTCCCACCTCAACAACTTCGTTTTCGTGACGGAACATTGTTACAAGCTGAGGTGCAAATATGAAACAGAGCAGAGAAAGCACGAATATTACTATTGTCGAAAATCCCCATGCGAATTTTATACCGCTTTTAACACGGGAATATTTTCCCGCTCCGTAGTTAAATGATGATACGGGCTGAAATCCCTGGCCTATACCGATACATACCGAGAATAACAGGTTTGAAACCTTGGCAACTATACTCATTGCCGCTATGCAGGCGTCTCCGAAAGGTGCAGCTTCAATATTAAGCACCATGTTGGAAACGCTGTTGAGTCCTTGTCTTGCAAGACTTGGTAAGCCGGTTGCTACGATCTCCCACACAAGGCGCGGTTTAAGAGTGATATATTTTATGCTCATTTTACTCTGTGCCGAGCCGCGGTGATACATTATCAGCAGTATTGCAAGGCTTATGTACTGAGAGATTGCAGTTGAAAGACCTGCTCCCGAAATGCCCATATCGCAGGCGAAGATGAATATCGGGTCCATTATCATATTGAGTATGCCGCCTGAGGTAAGACCAACCATAGCAAGTGCCGCCATTCCCTCATATCTCAGAATGTTGTTTATAACACAGCTTGCCGTCATTGCCGGCCCTGAGATAAGAATATAAAATCCGTAGTCCCTTGCGTATGGCAAAATGGTGTCCGTGCTTCCCAGAAAGGTCATTAGTGGATTCAGAAAGATCAGGCCCAATGCCATTATAACAGTACCGGCAACAAGTGAAAGGAAAAATCCTGTTGAAGAATAGCGCTTAGCTTTTTCTATATCCTGCGCTCCCAGGTGGCGGCTTATGCAGCTGCCTGAGCCGTGGCCAAACATAAATCCGAATGCCTGAAGTATTGCCATAAGGCTAAATATTACTCCTGTGGCGCCGCTTGCTGATATATTTATTTTTGAAACAAAATATGTATCGGTTGCGTTATATATGTTCGTTATCAGCATGCTGATAACAGTGGGTACAGAAAGTGACGCTATCAGTTTGTTTATAGGCGTTTGCGTCATTTTTCTAAACTGTATCTCAGCGGAATCGGCACCGTCGCTTTTTTTAAAAAGCTCTTTAATCATTAATGCCACTCCCTTGATTTTCTATCATGTTTTTTTCAAAATCTATGAACATAAGTGCAAAAGGTATTGCAAGAATGCCTGCGGCAACAAGAGCAGCCTTGATATCAATCAGGCGTGTTATGATAGCTCCGAGTATTGCCCCAAGTATGAAAAAACCTATTATTGAAAAGTATTTGCCTGATTTTTTTAGTGCTTCTCTGTCACTTTTTGATACTCCGGTAAATAACGCCTCTGTGGCGCTGCGCAGATTTCCTGTGCACATAGTTGTGGTAAGCGCAACTCCGCTTATTTTTCTGAAACTCTGTACCTGTATTGATGCAGCAAATGCTACCAGGGCGTTTGTGTAAATGTTATTTGCATCAGTAGACGGAACAAATGAAATTGCAATAAGAACAGCAATTTCAAGTGCAACAGTTATCTGGCGCCAATGAAAGAAAGTACCTTCTTTAAATTTAAATTTTCTTTTTACTATTTCGCTTGCAAGAATTCCGCAGGCAAATGCAACTATGGGGATAAGATAGTGAAGCGCACTTTTAAAATCACCGTCTGCAAGTTTTAGACCCATCAAAACTATATTTCCAGTTTCCGCGTTGGCAAAAACCCCTCCGCGGCAGACGTATGTATATGCGTCCAGGAAGCCGCCCGCAAGCGCCAAAATCAAGCCAAGCGGGAAAGCTTCGGACATTTGTGTTCTTTTTTTCATTTTCATCACCGAAATCTTTCTACCGTTACAATTCTAACACTTGAACGGGCGGTTGTAAATGTTAATAATTTATAAATTAATATATAATTAAAAACATATTTATATTGAATTTTTTCTGAACGTTATCTCTGCTCAATGGCTCCCACGGGGCAGGATTCCATTGCCTCCTGTGCATTCTGTTCGTGTTCAGGCGGAACATCTCCCTCAATTGCAGAGGAAACACCTTCGTCAGTAAGGCTGAAAACTTGGGGGCATATCTCGGTGCAGAGTCCGCAGCCTATGCAGTTGTCATTTACATAGTATTTCATAAAATCATTCCTTTCGCCTATATTATTCCGTGAATATAGTGCTTTAATACTGTAATTGTCTGAAATAATTAATAAAATGCGCTATTTTATCAGTGAATATTCATTGAAAATTACAGTTGTAAACAAGAGAAAAAGCACATCGATTTGACACGGATTTGACATAAAAAACGCATCGTTTTGATTAGAGGTTGTTATTATCAAAAAACAGTAAGAAATATTTTGATTAGATTTTGTAAAAAGTTGTAGAAAAAAGTAGGAGTTTATTATGAGTATATTTTCTGTTTTTTCTCTTTTAGGCGGACTTGCTCTGTTCCTTTACGGTATGAATATGATGGGGGACGGACTTGAAAAAATATCCGGCGGCAAGCTGGAACAAATTCTTGAAAAAATGACAGATAAAACCTACAAGGGCGTTTTACTCGGATGCGTTGTTACTGCCGTTATTCAATCGTCCTCGGCAGTTACCGTTATGGTTGTCGGTTTTGTAAATTCCGGAATTATGGAACTATCCCGAGCTATCGGAGTTATTATGGGTGCCAATATAGGTACAACCGCAACGGCGTGGATACTTTCGCTCACGGGTATAAGCGGAGACAGCCTGATAGTAAATCTCCTTAAGCCATCGTCTTTCGCACCTGTGCTGGGTGTTATAGGCGTGTTTATGCTGATGTTTTCCAAAAATGAAAAGCGTAAGACTGTTGGAGGAATTATCGCAGGATTTGGTATCCTTATGATGGGTATGGAATTTATGAGCGACTCAATGAGCGGCCTTGCAGATAATCCTAATTTTACTTCTATTCTTCTCAAGTTCAGCAATCCTGTTCTTGGAATTCTTGTAGGTATGATACTTACCGCAATAATCCAGTCTTCAAGTGCGTCAGTAGGTATTCTTCAGGCGCTCTCACTTACGGGCAGTGTGCCGTTTGCAACAGTGTTCCCAGTAATACTTGGTCAGAATATAGGCACATGTATTACGGCGCTCATATCTTCTGTGGGCACAAGCAAGAATGCTAAGCGTGCTGCTATTGCTCATCTTTATTTTAATATTATCGGTGTTGTTCTTGCTGTTGTGCTGTTCTATGGCGCAAATGCTATATTCAAATTTGATTTCCTTAATGATACTGTATCTCCGTCTCAGATAGCGCTTATTCATTCGGTATTTAATATATTCTCAACTATCATTATGCTTCCGTTTACAAAGCAGCTTGAAAAACTTGCTTATATGACAATTCGTGAAGGTAAGAAAGAAAAGGAAAGCGTTCCTGCACTTTTGGATGAGCGCTTCCTGCTTACACCTTCATATGCTGTTGAAAAGAGCAGAGAAGTAACATTTAAAATGGCAGATCTTGTTGAAAAAACAGCTATGACAGCGTTTTCACTTGTTAAAAATTATAAAAGTGAAAAAGCTGAAAAAATTACTGAAAACGAAAAGGAAACTGATAAATACGAAGAGATACTTGAAACTTATCTTGTAAAAATCAGTTCGTTACAGCTTACTGATGAGGACAGCAAAAATGTATTTATTCTTCACCACGCAATAGAGGATCTTGAAAAGATTGCGGACTACTGTGAGGATATACCTGTCTCTTATACACATCTCCGAGCCCACGAGACGGACTCCTATCT
>URIN01000048.1 GCA_900547915.1 uncultured Clostridium sp.
GAGATAGGAGTCCGTCTCGTGGGCTCGGAGATGTGTATAAGAGACAGGCACATGATGCAAAAAAAGAACTTCTTGTTCAGTTTTGCATTGCCTATTGCGGAATAATGAGCCGCCATGACCTGTGCGCAACAGGCACTACAGGCAAACTCGTTCACGATGCAACAGGGCTTAAAATAAACAGCTTCCTTTCAGGAAGTCAGGGCGGCGGTCAGCAGGTTGCAAGCCGCATTGCGTGCAACGAAATAGACTTACTTATATTCTTCAGGGATCCGCTTAGCCCAAAGCCGCACGAGCCTAACGATAACGATCTGCTCAGGCTGTGCGACGTTCACAATATTCCCTACGCAACAAATATCGCAACCGCCGAAGCTCTTATAAGGGGTGTTGAACGCGGTGATTTTGAGTGGAGAGAAATCGTTAACCCTCGATACAATTCTTAAAACAACGGGCAGGTGAAAACCCGCCCTGTTTTTATAATGGAGATATTTTTATGGCACTTATTACAAAAGCTGTTAAGGGTACAAAAGATGTTTTACCCTCAGAAGTTTACAAAAACCAGTATATTGAAAGCACTGCGCTTGATGTTGCCGAAAGATTTGGCTTCAAGGAGATACGCACACCCGTATTTGAACACACGGAACTGTTTCAGCGCGGTGTTGGAGACACTACCGATGTAGTTCAGAAAGAAATGTATACTTTTGACGACAAAGGCGGCAGAAGTATCACTCTGCGCCCCGAGGGAACTGCGGGAGCGGCAAGAAGTTTTCTTGAAAACGGACTCTGCAACGAAACTCTGCCGCAGAAGGTCTGCTATCTGACTTCCTGTTACCGCTATGAAAAGCCTCAATCCGGCAGGCTTCGTGAATTTCACCAGTTTGGCGTTGAGTGCTTCGGCGCAGAATCGCCTCTTGCGGACGCAGAGATCATTTCACTTGCAAACACATTTTTCAAAGAACTCGGCGTAAAAGACCTTTCACTTGAGATAAATTCAATCGGCTGCCCAAAATGCCGAGCCGAATATCACAAGGCACTCAGACAGTATTTTGAGAGCAGAAAAGACGACCTCTGTGACACCTGCAAGGATAGACTTGAAAGAAACCCGATGCGTATTCTGGACTGCAAGTCTCCCGTTTGCAGCGAGATAGCTAAGGATGCGCCTGTTGTTCTTGATTATCTTTGCGATGACTGTAAAGAACATTTTGAAAAAGTTAAATCTTATCTAAATACGCTCAACATTGAATTTACGGTAAATCCCAAGATAGTAAGAGGTCTTGACTACTATACCAAGACCGTGTTTGAATTTGTTTCAAACGCAATAGGCGCTCAGGGAACAGTCTGCGGCGGCGGAAGATATGACGGGCTTATTGAGGAACTCGGAGGTCAGAGAACACCTTCCCTCGGTTTCGGACTTGGAATAGAAAGGCTTATGCTTCTTATGGAAGCTCAGGGCTGTGAATTCCCGAAGCAGAGCGTGCCCGATCTTTTCATAGTTTCTATGGGAGAAAAAGCAACGCTCAAAGCAGTTGAAATTGCAAACGATATGCGTGAAGAGGGCTTTACATGCCTTTATGATGTTAACGGCAGAGGCCTTAGAGCTCAGATGAAATATGCCAACAAGCTTGGTGCAAAATACACTGTTGTACTCGGCGAAGACGAAGTTCAGAGCGGCATAGCAAAACTCAAGAATATGGATAGCGGCGAGGAAACAGAAATCGCACTGCCGACTTTTGTAAGCGGCTTTTACAGCATTTCGCTTGAAAAGGAACTTGATGATTTAACAATCAACGGCGAGGAATTTGATTTCAAATCCCTTTTCGGTGTTGAAAATAAAGACTGATTTTCGGAGATTTTGAAAATGGAGAGTATAAAAGGACTTAAAAGGACTGATTACTGCGGCACTCTCAGAATTGAGGACTGCGCAAGAGAGGTTACCCTGTTCGGCTGGGCACAGCGTCAGAGAGACCTTGGAAATCTTATATTTATAGACCTGAGAGACAGAACGGGAATCGTTCAGCTTTCATTTAGCGACAAAACCGACAGAGATACTTTTGCAAAGGCACAGAGCGTGCGCAGCGAGTATGTGCTTGCCGTTAAGGGCAATGTTGTCGAAAGAGAAAGCAAAAACCCCGAACTTCCGACAGGTGATATTGAAATAGAAGTTTCCGAACTGCGTATCATAAGCAAGGCTCAGACTCCGCCTTTTGAAATTTCAAAGGCAGACGAAGTTGGTGACGAAACCACACTTAAATACAGATACCTTGCTCTGAGAAATGAAGAACTTACCAAAAACATTCTTATGCGCCACAAAATCGCAAAAATAGCGCGTGAATATTTTTACGGTAAAGATTTCATTGAGATAGAAACACCGATGATGATAAAATCAACGCCTGAGGGCGCAAGGGACTATGTTGTACCCAGCAGAATCCACAACGGCAAATTCTATGCTCTGCCCCAGAGTCCGCAGATATACAAGCAGCTGCTTATGATTGCAGGATTTGACAGATACATTCAGCTTGCAAGATGTTTCAGAGATGAGGACCTGCGTGCAGACCGTCAGCCAGAATTCACTCAGATAGACCTTGAGATGAGTTTTGTTGACACAGAAGACATTATGGAAACGGCGGAAGGCTTTATTGAAAAGCTTATGAAGGAAACGCTTGACATTGATATTCCCCTTCCCCTGCCGAAAATGACATTTGCTGACGCAATGAACAAATACGGCTCGGACAAACCCGACACCCGTTTTGATATGCTTATAAACGACATCAGTGACTGGGCTGTTAAGACCGATTTCGGTGTATTTAAGAACGCTGTTGAGGACGGCGGCACAGTAAGGTGCATAGTTGCTAAAAATGCCGCAGGCGTTTACAGCAGAAAGAAGATAGATAAACTCACGGAATACGCAAAGGGAATAGGCGCAAAAGGTCTTGCCTATATAAGATGGGCAGACGAAGAGCCGAACTGCTCTTTTGCCAAATTCCTTAAAGACGGCGAACTTAACGAACTTATTTCAATCCTCGGCGCAGAAAAAGGCGACTGTATATTCATCGTAAGCGGCAAAACAGCTCTTACACTTTCCGTACTTGGAGCTCTCAGACTTGCCGTTGCAAAAGAACTCGATATTATACCTGAGGGCAAATGGAACTATCTGTGGATAACAGAAATGCCGTTCTTTGAATATGACGAAGAAAGCGGCGAGTGGGTAGCAATGCACCACCCGTTCACAATGCCGATGGAAGAATGCATACCGTATCTTGATACAGACAAAGCAAAGGTACGCGCAAAGGCTTTTGACCTTGTTCTCAACGGCACTGAACTTTCATCAGGTTCGATGAGAATTACAGACTGCGAACTTCAAAACAAAATGTTTGAACTTCTCGGACTTTCAAAAGAAGAGATAGACGCTAAATTTGGTTTCCTTGTTGACGCCTACAAATACGCATCTCCCCCGCACGGCGGTATGGGAATTGGTCTTGACAGACTTGCAATGCTTATTTGCGGCGCGGATAGCCTGAGAGATGTTACGGCATTCCCCAAGGTTCAGAACGCAAGTGAACTCATGAGCGGCGCACCCACTTATATAGACAACATTCAGCTTGACGAGCTCGGTATAAAGATTGCCAAAGCGGAGAATGAAAGCAATGAGTAATTTTTTTGCAATGGTAAACCGTATGCGCCTAATAAACAGATGGGCGCTTATGCAGAACTCCGCCGAGGAAAATATTTCGGAACACAGCCAGCATGTTGCCGTTATAGCTCATGCGCTGTGCATTATAGGCAATAAAAAATTCGGCAAAAATTACAATGCTGAAAGATGCGCACTGCTTGCACTCTACCATGATACAACGGAAGTTATTACAGGCGATATGCCCACTCCCGTAAAATACGGCAGTGATGAGATGATAAGTGTCTACAAAGACGTTGAAAAACTTGCCGGAAACAGGCTGCTTGATATGCTGCCCGAAGAATTCAGAGACGAATATTCACCTCTTTTCAACAAAAAAGAGGAGGATAAGGAGCTTTGGAAAATGGTAAAGGCAGCTGACAAAATTGACGCACTTATCAAGTGCATAAATGAAACGCGCATGGGCAACCGCGAATTTGAAAAAGCGCTTGAGGCGCAGGAAAAGCTGATAGACGAAATAAATATGCCTGAGGTGGAATATTTCAAGAATGAATTTTTGCCTGCATATTATCTTACACTTGACGAGCATACAAAGCGGTGATTATATATCACCGCTTTTGCATATAAAAATATTTAAGAGGTGTTTTTATGAGCAATACACTTGATGCTATCAAAACAAGAAGAAGCATAAGAAAATATAAAAGTGACCCTGTCCCTAAGGAAACACTTGATAAAATCATTGAAGCGGGGCTTTATGCTCCAAGCGGAATGGGCAGGCAGTCAACAATTATAATTTCAGTTACGAATAAGGAAGTCAGAGACAGACTTTCAAAACTCAATGCAAAGATAATGGGTAGTGACGCAGACCCATTTTACGGAGCGCCCGCAGTGCTGATAGTTCTTGTTGACAAGAACTGCCCCACAGGTATTTATGACGGCAGTCTTGTAATGCAGAACCTTATGCTTGCGGCTCACGAACTCGGATTGGGCAGCTGCTGGATACATCGTGCCAAAGAAGAATTTGAGTTGCCGGAGGGAAAAGAAATACTCAAATCTCTTGGTATCGAAGGCGAATATGAGGGTATAGGCCACTGCATAGTTGGCTACACTGATGGTGAAGAGCCCTCACCCGCCGCAAGAAAAGAAAACAGAGTTTACCACATTGACTGATAAAGAAAAGAGGTCTGAAAATCAGGCCTCTTTTTTATTACTATATATCAAATGAGTTAAGCGACAAATATAATCAATATAAATTTCAAAATCATTTTCTGGCAATAAAAAACGCGTGGTCAATAAAGGCCACGCGTTTTCGCTTTTATTCTGATTATTTTGCCATTTCGGCTCTTGCCTCTTTGATACGTTCAACAAAGAGTTTACCTGTTTCTGTGATCTTGTCATAATCGCCTGTCTTTGCGCCTGCGATAAGAGAAGAACCAGCGCCGCAAGCAAATGCGCCTGCTTTGATCCAGTCCTTAACATTATCAACATTAACTCCGCCAGATGGCATCATAACCGCATTCGGAATGGGGCCGTGCATATCCTTGATAAATGCAGGGCCTGCAATATCTCCGGGGAATACCTTAAGAACATCAGCGCCGCATTCCATAGCAGCAACAGCCTCAGTTGGGGTATATATACCGGGCATTGAGGGGATACCGTAACGGTTGCAGCATTTAACGGTTTCAGGATCGAAATAAGGTGAAACGATATATTCAGCACCTGCAAGAATAGCGATTCTTGCGGTAGCAGCATCAAGAACGGTGCCTGCGCCGATGATAATTTCACCGCTGCTATATTTCTCTTTCATTGCCTCTATAAGCTTATCAGCATGCGGAACTGTAAAAGTAAGTTCAATAGCCGCAACGCCGCCCTTAATGCAAGCGTCTGTAATTTTTTCTGCCTGCTCAATAGAAGTAGCTCTTACTACCGCAACGATGCCTACTTCATGTATTTTAGCAAGTGTTTCAATTTTATTTGCCATTATATTTATCCTCCGTAATATTTATTATCTCTGCACTCTGGCTGTACCGCCGTTTACTTTTGCTTCTACTTCTTTGAGAGAAGCCATTGAGGTATCGCCTGGTGTTGTCATTGCAAGAGCGCCGTGAACAACGCCGTAATTAACAGCCTTCTGAGCATCCTCATAGGTCATAAGACCATAGATAAGGCCTGAAGCGAAACTGTCGCCGCCGCCTACGCGGTCGAGTATCTCAAGTGCCGGAAATTCGATTGAATTGTAGATCTTGCCGTCAGAATAGCAAATAGCTTTCCAAGAGTTAACTGTTGCCGTAATAACTGTTCTGAGTGTTGTGGCAATTACCTTGAAGTTGGGATAAGCCTTGCAGACTTCACCGAGCATCTTAACATATCCGTCCATGTTGAGCTCTTTAAGGTCAGCGTCATTACCCTCTACCTCAAAGCCAAGGCAAGCAGTGAAATCTTCCTCGTTGCCTATCATAACGTCAACATACTTTGCAAGTTCTTTATTAACTTCCTGAGCCTTTTTAACGCCCCCGATGTCATTCCAAAGTGACGGGCGATAGTTAAGGTCATAAGAAACCACGGTGCCGTATTTCTTAGCGGCTTTTACAGCCTCAATAACTACTGCGGCTGAGTTTTCAGAAAGAGCGGCATAAATTCCGCCTGTATGAAGCCAACGCACACCAAGGTCGCCGAAGATATGATCCCAGTCGATCTCGCCGGGTTTAAGCTGGCTGATAGCGGTATGACCTCTGTCTGAAGTGCCAACAGCGCCGCGGATACCGAAGCCTCTTTCTGTGAAGTTAATACCGTTTCTTGTTGTTCTGCCGATACCGTCATACTTTACCCATTTGATAAGAGAAGTATTTACGCCGCCCTGAAGAATAAGGTCCTCGAGCAGATAGCCTACCTCGTTTTCAGCAAAAGCGGTAACAACTGCGGTATTCATTCCAAAACAGCGTCTGAGACCGCGGGCAACGTTATACTCGCCGCCGCCCTCCCAGGCTCTGAATGAACGTGCTGTTTTTATTCTTCCCTCGCCGGGGTCAAGGCGAAGCATAATTTCGCCGAGCGAGATTTCATCAAACATACATTCTTCTTTAGGTCTTAAATTGAGATTCATAATTTACCTCCACGTAATCTTATTCAAAATTGAAATATTTAACTGCGTTATTATAGGATATGCCGCAAACGATCTCTTTAAGCATTTCATCATCATTTGCGTACCATCCGTCCTCGACCCATCTGCCTATAAGACGGCACATTATCCTTCTGAAATATTCGTGCCTTGCATATGAAGTAAATGAACGAGAATCGGTTTCCATACCTATGAATTTTCCTAGAACGCCTAGATTTGCAAGTGATTTCAACTGTTCTGTCATACCGTCCATAGTATCAAGAAACCACCATGCAGGACCAAACTGTATCTTGGATTCGACCTCACTGCCCTGGAAATTACCGAGCATTGTTGCAAGAACTATATTATCTTTATTGTTAAGATTGAAAAGCACAGTCTTAGGAAGTTTTCCTTTAATCTCTAGCGAATCAAGAAAACGGCTGAGTGTATATGCTGTTTGGTCATCACCGACTGAATCGAAGCCTGTATCAGGGCCGAGAAGTCTGAATTTTGCAGTGTTGTTGTTACGCATTGCGCCGAGGTGAATTTCCATTGCCCAGCCAAGCTCGTAATACTTTTCACCGAGAGCAAGCATAACAGCAGTTTTATAAGCGTCACGCTCTTTTTCACTTACAGTTTCACCGTTCATTGCCTTCTGGAACGCGGTTTCAATAGTGCTGTCATCAGCAGGTTCAAACGGCATATAATTAAAAGCGTGATCTGAAACACAGCAACCGTGTTCATTGAAATAATCTATCCTCCTGATAAGTGCTGAAATTACGTCTTTGTAAGACTTAATCTCCATATCGGCAGCCTTGGCAAGAGCGGCAATATAATCCGCAAAACCGCTTTGCTCTATTGAAAGCGCCTTATCAGGTCTGAAACCCGGAAGCACTCGGCAGCCGAAATCCGTTTTTGTAAGCAGAGAGTGATATTCAAGGCTGTCTGCCGGATCATCTGTTGTGCATACTATTTTAACATTTGAATTTTTAATAAGACTCTGCGGTGTAAAATCACCGTTTTTAATTTTTTCGTTTGCGCGTTTATAAATATCATCTGCAGTTTTTGCGCTGAGCGGTGTATCTATACCGAAATAGCGCTGAAGTTCCAGGTGAGCCCAGTGATAAAGCGGGTTTCCTATTGCATACTGAAGTGTATATGCGAATTTTTCAAATTTTTCAAGTCCGCTCTTACTTCCGGTGCAATATTCCTCATCCACACCGCATGAACGCATTGCGCGCCATTTATAATGGTCTCCGCCAAGCCAGAGCTGTGAAATATCCTCAGGATTTTTATTTTCATAAATCTCCTTAGGGCTCAGGTGGCAGTGATAATCACAGATAGGCATATCTGCACAGTAATCGAAAAATAATTTTTTTGCTGTATTAGTATCAAGCAAAAAATTTTTATCCATGAAATTTTCCAAATTATCGCCTTCCGAATATCATAAAATTACAGTCTTATTATATACTCTACTCTGTGCCTTTTCAAGCGCAAGTTAATATCTGTCTCTTATACACATCTGACGCTGCCGACGAATAGCCTTGTGTAG
>URIN01000049.1 GCA_900547915.1 uncultured Clostridium sp.
GGCAGCGTCAGATGTGTATAAGAGACAGTAACTGCTTTGTGCGGGTCGTTAGACCCGCACTTTTTTGTTTAAATAAAAATTAAAGCTTATTCATAATTTATTTTCAAAAAAAGTGTTGACAAACGAGATAAATGGATATAATATAAATAATGTAATTAGCACTCGGGTAGTTAGAGTGCTAACGCAATAATAAGGACGGTGGAAAGGTTGATAGGTGAAAGGCAAGCGGCAATATTAGCGCTGATTATTGACAGCTATATAAAAACGGGCGAGCCTATTGGCTCAAAAACCATTGCCGGGCTTTTGCCCTATAAAATCTCCAGCGCAACAATAAGAAATGAAATGGCGTATCTTTCGGAACTCGGTCTGCTGGAACAGATGCATACAAGCGGCGGAAGAATTCCCAGTAAAACGTCTTTCAGATATTATGTTGATAACCTTATGATTCCTAAAATGCCTGATGAATACGAAAAGCATCAAATAAATGAATTGCTTTCCGTGAACGCAGGTGATCCGGAAAGGCTGCTTCACGACGGAGCATCTCTTCTGGCTCAGGAAACAAACTGTGCTGCTTTTTATAATACCATTAGGGACAGTTATGACTGCGTTCAGGGCGCAGAACTGATACCTGCTGGAAACAATAAAGCAATGATAGTTATGCTTTCTGTAGGAGGAAAAATAAGATCATCCGTGTGCAGGCTCAATTGCCCTGCGGACGATGAGTTCAGAAAACTATTTTACTTTATTACTCGCAAATATTTCACGGGCACGGCGCTCAAAGATGTAAATCTTGCGCTGCTGCAGAACACAGTGCCGGATCTAGGCGCAAGGGTGTTCGATATGCTGCCCGCCCTGACAAGCCTTTGCTCACTTTGTGCCGAAGCGTATAACGGTTCTCTTGAGTTTGAGGGAGAAACAAATCTTCTATCACACAAGGAACTTGGAAACGATGTTTACAAAATACTTTCGTTTTTCGCTTCACGATCTCAGATCCGTTCGGCAATCGAGCAGTTCGTCAAAAAAGGTCGGGATATGCAGTTGTTTATCGGTGATGAAAATCCTCATCCGATGCTCAAAAATACTGTAACCCTTGCTTCAAAATTCAGCTATAACAACAGCCAAACGGCAGTATTAGGCATTATAGGCTCGTCAAGAATTGATTACGCAACCGTTCTTCCACGAGCTGAATATATAATGAACACAGTAAAAAAATATCTCCGAGAGGGAGGCGCTTCATTTGAATAAAAAAGAAAAGGATACCGAAAAAAAGCCAAAGCAGAAAGCCACGGCTGAAGAGAAAACCTCAAAAGCAAATGAAACAGAAGAAAAAGAGGAAGATGTAAAAAAAGAAGAAAAAGATCCTGTTCAGCAGGAACTTGATGAAACAAAGGACAGATTGCTTCGTTTGACTGCGGAATATTCAAACTATAAAAGACGCAGTGAAAAGGAAAAGCAGGATGCTTATGTCTACGCAAAATCAGACACCCTTAAAGCTCTGCTGCCTGTTATAGATAATCTTGAAAGAGCGCTTGCAAACGAAACAAAAGATTATGACGCTTTTAAAAAAGGCGTTGAAATGACTTTCGATAATCTCACTTCAATCCTTGAAACGCTTGGCGTTGAGGTCTTTGGTGAGCCGGGAGACATTTTTGATCCTAATCTTCACAACGCTGTTATGCATGTTGAGGATGAGGAACATAAAAACGGAGAAATAGTTGATGTTTTCCAGAAGGGGTATAAAATAGGCGACAAGATCGTCCGCCCCGCAATGGTTAAATCAGCAAATTAATTAATAAATAAAGCATATTTTACGAAAGGAAGATATATTATGTCAAAGATCATTGGTATTGACTTAGGTACAACAAACAGTTGCGTTAGTGTTATTGAGGGTGGCGAACCAGTAGTAATCCCCAACGCAGAAGGCGCAAGAACAACTCCGTCAGTAGTTGCTTTCAGCAAGGACGGCGAAAGAATGGTAGGTAACGTTGCAAAACGTCAGGCTATTACAAATCCTGAAAGAACTATCAGCTCAATCAAGAGACATATGGGTTCAGATTATAAAGTAAATATAGACGGAAAAGCATATACTCCTCAGGAGATTTCTGCTATCATTCTTCAGAAACTTAAAACAGACGCTGAGAGCTATCTTGGCGAAAAGGTAACAGAGGCTGTTATCACTGTTCCTGCTTACTTTACAGATGCGCAGCGTCAGGCAACAAAAGACGCCGGCAAGATTGCAGGTCTTGATGTAAAGAGAATTATCAACGAGCCTACGGCTGCTGCTCTTGCTTTCGGTATCGATAAGGAAGAGGATCAGAAAGTTATGGTTTATGACCTCGGCGGCGGTACATTCGATGTATCTATCATCGAGATGGGCGACGGTGTTCAGGAGGTTCTTGCAACAGCAGGTAATAACCGTCTTGGCGGTGATGACTTCGATAAGAAGGTTATGGACTGGATCGTTTCCGAGTTCAGAAAGACAAACGGTATAGACCTTTCAAATGATAAAATGGCTATGCAGCGTGTAAAGGAAGCTGCTGAAAAAGCTAAGATCGACCTTTCAGGTATGACAACAGCTCAGATCTCACTTCCTTTCATTACTCAGGATGCAACAGGCCCGAAACACCTTGAAATGACTCTTTCAAGAGCTCAGTTCAATCAGATGACTGCAGACCTCGTTGAAAAGACAATGGGTCCTGTACGTCAGGCTATGCAGGACAGCGGTCTTTCAATGAGTGAGATCGACAAAGTTCTTCTTGTCGGCGGCTCAACAAGAATCCCCGCAGTTCAGGAAGCTATTGAGAAGTTCAGCGGTAAAAAGCCTTTCAAGGGCATCAACCCCGATGAATGTGTTGCTATGGGTGCAGCTCTTCAGGGCGGCGTTCTCGGCGGCGATGTTAAGGGACTTCTTCTTCTTGACGTTACTCCTCTTTCACTTGGTATTGAAACAATGGGCGGCGTAAACACCGTTATCATTGAGAGAAATACAACTATTCCAACCAAAAAGTCACAGATCTTCTCAACTGCTGCTGATAATCAGACTTCTGTTGAGGTTCATGTTCTTCAGGGTGAAAGACAGTTTGCAAAAGATAACAAGACTCTCGGTATGTTCCACCTTGACGGAATCCTTCCGGCACGCCGTGGTGTTCCGCAAATTGAAGTTACTTTCGATATTGATGCAAACGGTATCGTTCACGTTTCAGCAAAAGACCTCGGCACAGGTAAGGAGCAGCACATCAGCATTACCGCTTCTTCTAACATGAGCAAAGAGGATATTGACAAGGCTGTAAAAGAAGCAGAGCAGTTCGCAGAGGAAGATAAGAAGAGACGTGAGGCTGTAGATCTTAAGAACTCAGCAGAGCAGCTTGCATATCAGACAGAACAGCTTATCTCCGAAAGCGGTGATAAATTCTCAGCAGATGATAAATCAGCGCTTGAAACAAAGTGCAATACACTTAAAGAAGCTCTCAAGGGTGACAATTTAGACGCTATCAAGTCTGCTCAGGATGACCTTCAGAATAAATTCTATGAGGTTTCACAGAAGCTTTATCAGGCTGCTCAGGCAGCTCAGGGTGCACAGGGAGCTCAGCCGGGTGCAGACCCCAACGCACAGCAGGGCGGCAATGACGGCTATACTGACGCTGATTTCACAGAAGTAGACGATAACTGATAAAGCACAAGGCTTTTTCTCCATTAGTAAGGTGGCGGAATTTAGTATTCCGTCACCTTAAATACGATTTACAGGGAGGAAAATATGGCAGAAGCAAAACGAGATTACTATGAAGTCCTCGGTGTTCAGAAGGGCGCAACAGAGGATGAGATAAAAAAAGCATACAGAAAAACAGCTAAAAAATATCACCCCGATCTGCATCCGGATGATAAAGAAGCAGAGGAAAAGTTCAAGGAATGCAACGAGGCATATGAGGTGCTTTCAGATCCTCAGAAAAAAGCGCGTTATGACCAGTTCGGCTTTGCGGGTGTAGACCCCAACTATGGAGCAGGTCAGGGCGCAGGCGGCTACGGCGGCGGTTTTGGGTTTGACGGCGATATTGACCTCGGTGACATTTTCGGCTCTATATTCGGCGGCGGATTTGGCGGCGGATTCGGAGGCAGCAACCCCAATGCTCCTCGCAAGGGCAGGGATATTCAGGTTAGCATAACTCTAACTTTTGAGGAAGCTGCAAAAGGCTGCAAAAAAGAGATAGAAGTTCCCCGTGTTGAGGACTGCAGCGAGTGCGGCGGCACAGGTGCCGCAAAAGGCACTACAGCTAAAACCTGTTCCAACTGCGGTGGTAAAGGTTATATAAATGTTCAAAACAGAATGGGCTTTACTGTTGTTACTCAACAACGTACTTGCAATGTATGCGGCGGTCGTGGTAAAATAATAGACACACCGTGTCATAAGTGTGCGGGTAAAGGTAAGGTAAGGCTTAAAAAGAAACTGTCTGTTGATATTCCTGCGGGTATTGATGAAACAAGAATCATCAACCTTCGCGGTATGGGTGACAGCGGTATGAACGGCGGCCCTGCGGGTGATCTTAAAGTTATTGTTAAAATAAGACCGCATAAATACTTCAGACGTGAGGGCTATGATGTTTGGTACGAAAAGCATGTTTCAATGGTTGAAGCGGTTTTAGGCGCAGAGCTTCAGGTTCCCACACTTGACGGCGATGTAAAATACAATATGCCGGCAGGTACTCAGCCTAATGATGTATTCAAGCTTAAAGGAAAAGGTATTCAGAGACTTAATTCTGTCGGCAGGGGAGACCAGCTTGTCAGAATAATAGTTGATATTCCTAAGAGCCTTACTTCGCATCAGAAAGAACTGCTAAAAGAGTTTGATAAATCCTACGTTGCCCCAAAAAATCCGGGCAAAGAGGGATTTTTCGATAAATTTAAAAAGAAGTAAAAAACGGTTATAATAAATAACAGAGCCGTGGCGCGTGTGGTTGATACCGACCTGTTATATTCAGGCGCGTAATACTTCAGAGAGGGCTAATCTTATGGAAAACAAAAAGTACAGAATCGCAGTTGCGGGCACCGGTTATGTAGGGCTTTCAAATGCCGTACTGCTTGCTCAGCACAACACAGTTTATGCAGTTGATATTGTGGAGGATAAGGTTAAGCTTATCAATGAACGCAAATCGCCCATTGTGGACGAGGAAATATCAAAGTATCTTGCAGAAAAGGATCTTGATTTGACTGCCACAACAGACGGCGCAAAGGCTTATTCACAGGCCGATTTTGTTATTATTTCCACACCCACCGATTATGACGCTCAGAAAAACTATTTCAATACTTCTTCTGTTGAGGCAGTTATAGATTTGGTTTTAAGCGTTAATAAAGAGGCTGTTATGGTTGTAAAATCAACCGTGCCGGTAGGTTACACAAAATCCCTTTCCAAAAAATATCCGGGCGCGAATATTATTTTCAGCCCTGAATTTTTAAGAGAGGGCAGAGCTCTTTATGATAATCTTTACCCGAGCAGAATAATTGTAGGCTTTGATAAGGATAACGAAAAACTTGAAAAAGCGGCACACACTTTTGCATCACTTCTTCAGCAGGGTGCTATTAAGGAAAATATTCCTGTTCTCTTTACCAAACCCACAGAGGCTGAGGCGGTAAAGCTTTTCGCAAATACTTATCTTGCACTGCGTGTCAGCTATTTCAATGAGCTTGACACCTATGCTGAGATTCACGGCCTTGACACTAAGGAGATAATTGAGGGAATAGGACTTGATCCAAGAATTGGATCTCACTATAACAACCCGTCATTCGGTTACGGCGGCTATTGCCTGCCCAAGGACACAAAGCAGTTGCTTGCCAACTATGAGGATATTCCCGAAAATCTTATTCGTGCCATAGTTGAGTCAAACAGAACAAGAAAGAATTTTATTTCTTCACGAGTTCTGCAGATGGCGCATCACAGCGCAGAGCATATCGCAACTGTTGGAGTTCACAGACTTACAATGAAGTCGAATTCTGATAATTTCCGCCAAAGCTCTATTCAAGGCGTTATCAAACGTATTAAGGGCGAAGGTGCAAATGTTATTATATATGAGCCAACTCTTGAAGACGGCAGCCTTTTCTATGGTAATAAAGTTGTAAATAATCTTGATGAGTTCAAAAAGCTCAGCAATGTTATCATAGCAAACAGAATGAGCAGTGAGCTTGAGGATGTTGCCGACAAGGTATATACAAGAGATATTTATAACAGAGATTAATTTTATATAAGCATTAAAAGCGTTCCTGAAAACGGAACGCTTTTTTATGTCAAATATTATTTGAAATGAGCGAAAAATTTCACACAAATCACATATTATTTTACTTTCATATTACGCCATTTTATATTTTCTTTTATATTGTGCTGTTATATTGATAGAGGCGGCGGGAAAAATAATACAGAGAATAAGAATAAAATATTTTCTGCACCCGCAGCTTAAAGAATATTTAAAAGGAGATTTTTATGAAAAAAATAATATCGTTATTTGCGGCAGTTATGATTATTGCAAGTATATTTGCAGGCTGTGGAGCAGGCAGCTCAACCAAAATCAATGTGATGACTCGTGAAGAGGGCTCAGGCACAAGAAGCGCCTTTATTGAGCTTTTCGGTATTGAAACTGAGGACGAAAACGGTGAAAAAATTGATAATACAATAGTAACGGCAGAAACTACAAACAGTACCTCTGTTATGACGACTTCAGTGGCCGGAGATCCGTCAGCGATAGGCTATATTTCCATGGGTTCTCTCAATGAATCCGTGCGTGCGCTTCAGATTGACGGTGCTGACGCAACGGTTGAAAACATAAAAAACGGAACATATAAAGCTTCAAGACCCTTTAATATTGCAGTCAAAGATGATGTTTCCGAAACGGCTAAAGATTTTATCACCTTCATAATGAGCAGCGAAGGGCAGAAAGTAGTTGAGGAAAACGGCTATATTTCACAAGGCGGCAGTGCCGCTTACAACGGAACTAAACCATCAGGCACGGTTACAGTAGCCGGATCATCTTCTGTTACTCCCGTTATGGAAAAACTTAAAGAGGCATATGCAAAGGTAAATCCCAATGCCAGCATAGTAGTTCAGCAGAGTGATTCAACAACAGGTCTTACATCCGCTATTGACGGAGTGTGTGATATAGCTATGGCGTCTAGAGAACTTAAGGAAAGCGAGATTTCCGCAGGTCTGAAATCAACAACCATTGCTTTAGACGGAATAGCAGTCATAGTAAATCTTGATAATCCCGTAACCTCTCTTACAAGCGAAGAGGTAAAAGCAATATACACAGGTGAAAAAACTGAATGGTAACTAATAAGATAAAAGATTATGTAATGCGTGCGGTGTTTTTCATTGCCGCCTGTCTGAGCGTTTTTGCAGTGTTGCTTATCTGTTGGTTCATATTTTCAAATGCTTTTCCCGCTATAAACGAAATAGGTGTAGGAGAATTTTTGTTTGGAACGGTCTGGAAACCACTCAACAATAAATTCGGCATTTTCCCTATGATAATAGGAAGTCTTTATGTTACTGCGGGCGCAGTGGCAATAGGTGTTCCTGTCGGAGTTTTGTCAGCTGTTTATATGGCTAAATATTGTCCGAAAAAAGTCTATAAAATAATGAAGCCTGCAATAGATCTTTTGGCTGGCATACCGTCTGTGGTATATGGATTTTTTGGTCTTGTTGTGATAGTGCCTGCAGTCAGGCAGCTTTTCGGCGGCGGAAAAAGTGTATTTACAGCATCCCTTTTGCTTGCAATTATGATATTGCCGACTGTTATAAGCATTTCAGAAGCATCTATCAGAGCTGTGCCGCAAAGCTATTATGAGGGAGCGCTAGCTCTTGGTGCCACGAAAGAACGCTCGCTGTTTGGTGTTTCTCTTCCCGCCGCAAAATCAGGCGTTTCAGCGGGCATAATTCTCGGTATAGGCAGGGCAATAGGGGAGACTACCGCAATTGTTATGATAGCGGGAAATCAGCCGATAATACCGCAAAGCATTTTTAGCGGAGTGAGAACACTCACTACCAATATTATTCTTGAAATGGGTTATGCACAGGATCTGCACCGTGAGGCTCTTATAGC
>URIN01000050.1 GCA_900547915.1 uncultured Clostridium sp.
TAGGAGTCCGTCTCGTGGGCTCGGAGATGTGTATAAGAGACAGGTAGTGACCTTATTATATATATCATTTGATACTTTCAGACGGCTTAGCACTTCAGCCGCAATTTTTTCTCCGGCATCGGCATGAGTTTTAAAATGATCTCTGCCGTTTTCATCGGTACGTTTTACAGAAGGTTTTCCGATATCGTGCAGCAGCATTGTCAGCCTTATTACAGGGTCGTGCGGTGCGAAATCAACCGAATGGATGATGTGCTCATAGACTGTATACGTATGCCACGGGGTATTCTGGGCACAATCAAAAGTTGGTATCAGCTGTGGTATAATCACGCCGATGACCTGTCTGAACTCATCAAGCACATTCAGGGCATTTTTACCGCAGAGCAACTTTGAAAGCTCAGAAAAAATTCTTTCTGCGGAAATATTCTCAAGCAGATACATATTATCAAATATTGATTTTTTTGTTTTTTCATCAATCTCAAAGCCGAGGACTGACGAAAAGCGCAAAGCACGCATTATGCGAAGTGCATCCTCTTTAAATCTGACGTCAGGATCACCGACAGTTCGGATAATTTTGTTTTCTATATCTTCCCTGCCGCCGAAAAGATCAACTAATCCGCGCTCATCGTTATACGCCATAGCGTTTACAGTAAAATCACGGCGTTTAAGATCCTGCTCTATATCAGAAACAAATTCAACGCTCTGAGGTCGTCGGCTGTCCTTATATTCGCCGTCAGCTCTGAAAGTGGTGATCTCAAGAGGCGTTTTATCAATTACCGCAGTAACAGTGCCGTGTTTTAAGCCTGTTTCAACAACTTTTATATTTTTATCCGAAAGTATCTTTTCAACCTCAAAAGGTTTTGCAGAGGTAGTAATATCTGTATCGGAAGTTTGATTTCCCAGGAAATAATCACGCACGCAGCCGCCTACTACATATGCCGAAAAGCCCGCCTGAGTAAGCGCATTTATTACAATTTTGGCCTTTGAAGAGATCTGCATAATTTTACCTCCGCTTAATATGTTTATTTTACCACAAAAGGCGAAACAATACAATTATGAGAAAATTATTACCTTATTATTCGTTTATGTTTTTGCTTGGCGGGCAGGGTTACTGCACCATTGAAATATTATGGCGCGGCAGAACGCATTACAGTATGTTTCTGGCAGGCGGAATAATACTGATGTTTCTTGCTTTCATACAAAAAGAAATGAAAAAGGCACCTCTAATATTGAAGTGCCTTTTGGGAACTGTTTTCATAACAGGCGTTGAATTCATATTCGGTTGTATATTCAACATAAGCCTCGGGATGAATGTATGGAATTATGATAATATGCCCTTTAATCTTTTGGGGCAGATCTGCCTGCCGTTTTCACTGCTGTGGCTTTTGCTGTGCATCCCCGTTTTCAAATGGGTCATTAACGACAAGCTTTACCGCAGATTTATTTGAATACTTTTTGAGTTCTTCCCTTGCCTGCTTTACCTCATCCTCATTAAGCGTAGGATGTTCGGCAGGATAATCCCAGCAATCAAAGGGTTTTTCTTTTTGTATAACCATCCTGCCGTTTTCATCTATTATCCACGGGTATACGAGTATCTTTCTTTTGTTTTTGACATAGAAAAGGCTGCCCGTTCTGCCATGAGAAATATTTTTCCAATAGATGAGGCCTTTTGCCTGGCGCATTATAGTAAGCACCTGCTGATCATACGGCAGGCGCTTAAACTGCCATCTGTTGAACGCAGGCAAAACGGCAACGCCGAGAACAATTATTACTGCGATTATTATTACTATCTGATATGGCTCCATTACTTTTCAAATCCTACCGTAATTATTTCAAATGGCGAATACTCAATAACATCGGTTTCCTGCTGAGTTTCCTCAAGCATATTGAGAATGCGGACTTTTCTGCCAAGGCTTATTCTGCCACGCTCCCCGTTCTGCTCTGAAAGTCTTGCAACTACCATTGAGCCGTCCTCGCTGTATTTAAGTGCCTGAAGATAGAGCGGCTCAAAAGACGGAAGTTCACACTGGACATTTGCTTTAACAAGCGGCACATTATACTGCAATGCAAGTTTATTCACGCCGGCAGTAACGGCATCAGAACTGTGAGGCAATATCATATAACAGAAGTTATGGTTGCCCATATCTGAAGTTACATCAGGACGTATCGTTGACCTGAGCAGTGAAAGGCTTATGAGATTTTTATTAAAGCCTACTCCGTACTTATTTTCATTAATAATAGCTATACCGCCGCTTGTTTCGGAAAGGTCGCACCATTTATGCTGGCAGACCTCAAAGCGTGCCTGCTGCCACGATGTATTTTTATGAGTATCACGCTCGATAAAGCCTGCCGAGGTATCGCAAAGCGCTTTTCTTGAAAGCACTTTGCACTCAAATTCCGCTTTTGCGAGTTTATGTTTTTCGTGCCAGTCAACAATATGTTCAACCTCAATACCTCTGCTGCGTCTGAAAAATCTAACAATAACAGTCCAGGTTGATTTTTCTGTTTTGAGTGTTGCTGCAAATGACGCAGCTTCTCCGTCCTTTTCAAGAAGGGTGAGAGGCATTTCAAGCTGAGTATCAATTTCCTTATCACGATAATTCGGCAGAATATCCCAGGCGTCATAGTTGCCGGGGCAATCGGTGAATATCTTAATTTTATTGAAGTCGCCGTCTACCCACTCTCTGCCGAGTTCTTTATCATAAAGAGAAACAAAAGAACCGTCCTCATTAAGTTTTGCGGAATAATACGGTGTCTCGATAGTTTCGCCCACTGTTATCCACTCATTCTTATACTGAGTGCTGCGCAGATTAGCTGACGAAAGAGACGGAATATTAGGAATTATCCAGTTTCCCTTTTCAAACTTTCTGGTTGAAGAGCCTTTTTTATTAGGCACAAATGTGAGTGCGTCACGTTTGAAATTGAGAGTATTGAAATACTTCGAGCCGCTGCCGATAATCTCATCAAGTGCCTTTTCAATTTCTTCATAATCTGCCATTGCGTCCTCATAAACAGGGTGAATATGAGAACCGGGCAAAATATCGTGGAACTGATTTACAAGGAACTTTTTATAAAGAGAAGTTATCTTCTCAGTATTATTTTCCCCTCTTAAAACGCTGAGCATTTCTGCCGCTCTGAACTTAAACTCAAGGCGGCGGTTTGCGGCTTTAAGATTGCTCTTTGTTGTGAATGTGCCGCGGTGCATTTCAAGATAAAGTTCGCCGTCCCACGTTTCAAGGTTAGGATTGTCTTTCAAATTCTTTTCAAGGAACTCGGCGCCGCCCATATGGGTGCATTTCGGCATTATAGAGAGCTTATCGAACCTGTGCATAAGTTCTATCATTTCTTCGGTACAGCCTGAACCGCCGTCACCATAGCCGAACATATTCATAGTCTGTCCGCCGCTGTCCTTATCAATATAAGCCTCCCAGTTTTCCTGTATCTGACTTGGCATATTCCAAGTAATAAAGTGAGTGGGAGGAACGCAGGCGTAAACCTCTGAGCCGTCTATTCCGCGCCAAATAAAGTTATTATGCGGAAAACGGTTAGTATCATTCCACGTAGACATTTTGTTTGACACGAAATAGTCTACACCGCTCTTTTTAAGTATCTGAGGAAGTATCCAGCTATTGCCGAAAACATCAGGCAGCCAAGCATTATTGACGGTCTTGCCGAACATACGCTTATATGTGAGCTGACCGTAAAGGCACTGTCTTATAAGGCTTTCCGCTGACGGAATATTACAGTCCGGCTCAACATACATAGCTCCCACCGGCTCAAACTGACCGTTTTTAACTTTCTCTTTCAGTTCCTCAAAAACATCGGGATAATACTTTTCAAGAGTTTCATAAACATACGGCTGAGTATGTGTATACTTGAAATCGGGATACCTGTCCATAAGTCTGAGCTGAATAAGAACGGTGCGCAGATTTTTCTGAACAGCGTGTATCCTGCGCCAGTAATAGGCAATATCAAGGTGTGAATGTGCGATAAGAGCAACATCGCCCGTACCCTTATAATTATCGTTGGCGTAAACAACATCATTAATATATTTCTGTGCGTCCTCAACGCCTGAAAGCTCATCGCTGTCAAAATCGATTAAATTCATAGCGTTATTGAGTTCTCTGTTGAGGAAATTTCTGTAATCTTCGTTAAAAAGATCGCTCTTTGCAATATCAAGCAAAAGTTCAAAATCATACACAAGATCCTGAACAGCGTGATTAACGGTGCATATATACGCACCCTCAAAAATCTGACGACAGCCTCTTACGGAAAGACTTTCGGGGTTCCTTTCATCATCGGGCTTACTTCTGTTATATCCCGTCATTTCAAAATGAAGTGTCTTTTTATCATCAACATACGGTGAAAGGAGCATTCTTTCACGGTTAGGGTCTACCCCGCCTACATATCTGCCGTTAACCTTAACGCAAATTTCTGCCGCTGTTTTGAGGGAAAACCAGAGTTCCTTGCCCTGCATATCCTTAGGAATATCAACATCAGCTTTGAAAAAAGCGGTTCCGTCAGGCGTAAAATACATATCGCCCTTATTAAGAGGATGATAATCCTCGGGATAATATTCGTATTCCATTTCGGAAACCTGACGCGCATCACGCACCATAAGATTTTTTATTTCCCATTTAGAGGAATATATGTGTCGTTTAAGCCAGCCGAAACGCAGATCAGTCCACTCCTCGGGGCGCATTGACCTTCTAACAACTTTTATATGAGCCATTTCTATTCCCCCTTATACATCCTGAAAATACGGTTTTTTGCGTATCGCGCAGACACGGACTTTTTTATGTAAATCGCGCTCAATCTCGCTTTCTATCCAGGAAACGCACCTGTCAAGAATAAGGCATTTTGAGCACTCGCCTCTGAAAATAACGGTCAGAACACCGTTTTCAAATGAAACAAATTCTATCCATCCGCCGTCACCCTGAAGCTTCGGCTGAAGCACGTTTTCTACATATTCCTGTATATTCTTCATTTTGCCACCTCAGCCCTCTATGATATTTTTAACAGCAGTTCTTATCTTTTCAAGGCGCTCATGAGCTTTTTCTCTGTTTTCCTCACGGACGCTGTAATATATCTTTATTTTAGGCTCTGTACCGCTTGGTCTGACAGCCACCCAGGAACCGTCATTCCATACGAATTTTAGCACGTTTTCTATCGGAAGATCATCAATTCCCTTTGAATAATCTATAACCTTGTCAGCACCCTCAAATACGCTGAGACCGTTGTTGCGGAAATAATCCATAAGAGAATTTATCTTTTCAGCACCGTCTTTACCTTTAAGAACAAACGGGTCAAGCGCATCCAGGAAGTAGCCGTACTCAGCGTATATCTCATTCAAGCCGTCAATAAGTGTTTTACCCTGTGCCTTATACCATGCAGCCATCTGACAAATGAGCATAGAAGAAACAACGCCGTCTTTATCACGGGCGTAAGTTCCCACAAGATAGCCGTATGACTCTTCGTATCCGATAACAAATTCCCTGTTATCGCTGTTTTCATACTTATTTATCTTATCTCCTATATACTTGAAACCTGTGAGCGTTTCCTCAACATTCAAGCCAAAACTGCGTGCAATATTTGCGCCGAGTTCTGATGTTACGATTGTCTTTACGAGAGTTGACTTAGAGTTGAGAGATGCTTTTTTCTGTTCAAGCACAAACTTTACAAGGAGCGCTCCCGTCTGATTTCCCGTAAAGAGCTGATACTCACCGTCTTTATCACGCACGGCGATACCCACTCTGTCACAGTCAGGGTCTGTGCCGAGAACAATATCAGCGCCTATCTCCTTGGCTTTGGCAATTGCAATATTAAGTGCGTCCTTTTCCTCAGGATTAGGACTTCTTACAGTTGAAAAATTGCCATCAGGCAGTTCCTGCTCTTTTATTACGCAGACGTCAAAACCTTTGAGCATCTCACGCACGGGAATATTACCTGTTCCGTGAAGGGGTGTATAAACAATCTTTATATCTGATTTTTCAGTATAGAGTGACTGTTCGCTGACAGCCTTGTAATAATCAGCGAGAACTTCATCGCCTATTTCGGTAATTCTGCCATTGCCTGTGGCAGAAAGAAGCGGGGCTACTGAAGAATACTCTTCCCTGTTAATGTAAGAAAGAAGTTCTGCGGCAGCCTCCGTGCATATCTGGCAGCCTGTTTCGTCATACACCTTATAACCGTTGTATTCCTTTGGATTATGTGATGCTGTTATCATAATACCTGCACTGCAGTTCAGATGCCTTGTTGTGAAAGAAAGAACAGGCACCGGAATACAATATTTATATCGATATACCTGAATCCCCTTAGCCGCAAGTATATGCGCTGCGGCAATAGAAAACTCCGCTGAATTATTACGAGTATCATACGCTATTGCAACAGACGCACCGCCCGGAAATTTATCCGCAAGATAATTTGCAAGGCCGAGAGTTGCCCTACCGACGGTATATTTGTTCATTCTGTTTGAACCTGCGCCCATTACACCACGCAGACCGCCCGTTCCGAAAGCGAGGTCTTTATAGAACCTGTCCTCTATTTCCTTTTCGTTTTGAGAAACCGACAGAAGTTCATTTTTTGTTTCTTCATCGGCAAAATCCAGCCATTCGGCGTATTTTTCTTTAAAGCCCATTTGGTTTCCTCCGCACTTATTAAATAATTCAGCTAATTATATCACCTTGATGTTTTCGCTTCAAGCAAAAGAAAACAATTTAATAAATTTATTTATACTGCCGTTATTTCAGTTGTCATCCACTTCTCTGTAATCAACCTCAACTGGTTCATTCGGGTCACGGTTCTCATCAATTTTCTTCTTTATCTTTTTAGTTATTTCAAGCATCTGTATATAAGCTACCAAATCAAGAATAGCAAAAATAATAAGACCTATTCCCAGAAACTGAACAAGTGTGTTTTGAGTATCGAAAGGATTTGTCATACTCACAATACCGAGCGCCACCGAAGCAACGGAAAAAACAGTGTTGACAATCCATACATGTGGCATTGCTGATGACACATAAAAAGCATTAACAAGATTTACAATTCCTCCTACGAGAAGGAATATTCCCATCAGGAAGATAATAACTGAGATTATCTGTCTGTAAGCAAGGCATATAATAATACCCGAAACGGCGGCTATAATACCGAGCGTAAGAGTAAAAACATAATTGCGTTTTATTACATAATTTATGATTGCAAAAACACCGCACACAATAAACGCACCGCCTATAAACAATGACACATACGAAAGCATCTTATCGGGGAAAGCTATTAGCAATGAGCCGAGAACAGCACACACAACGATAAAAACGATTGAATATTTTTTTATTTCAGCTAAAATTTTTCTCATAATAACACCGTACTTTCTGTTTTATTTATTATTTACTTATTTTATACTTTTAAAAACAAAAGGGCGGTTTAAACCGCCCTCTTATGTTATTAATTATTTGCGCTTTCCTCAATTATTTTCTGAGCGATATGCTCCGGGCATCTTTCATAACGCGCGAATTCAGCTTCAAACGAACCTCTGCCCTGTGTTATCTGACGCATAGATGTTGAGAAAGTTGCCATTTCTGCCTGCGGTATTTCGGAAAGAATCTCCTGCATTCCGTCTCCGCTCGGAGTCATTCCGAGAACACGGCCGCGGCGCTTATTAATATCGCCGATAACATCGCCCATAGCGTCATCGTTACAGCTTACTTTGACAGTCATAATAGGCTCAAGGAGAATAGGCATTGCTTTTGAAACGCCTTCCTTGAACGCAAGAGCAGCCGCCATTTTAAAGCTCATTTCACTTGAGTCTACGGGATGATAAGAACCATCATAGAGAGTGGCTTTTATACCAACCATGGGATAACCGGCAAGGACACCTTTTTCCATACACTCATTAAGTCCTTTTTCAACTGCCGGGAAGAAGTTCTTTGGAACCGAACCTCCGACAATTCTTTCAGCAAATTCAAGTTTTTCACAGCTGCAGGGCTCAAATTCGATAAATACGTCACCGAACTGACCATGACCGCCGC
>URIN01000051.1 GCA_900547915.1 uncultured Clostridium sp.
TTTATCTCACTGATATTGAAAAGATTATATTCGGGCAGTTTATCAAGTATTTCACGGTCGTCCGCAAAAAGAAGAGCAACGGCGTCCTGCACGGTACCGAATGCAAGCTGTCTGAAGCCATCGCATATCTCCTCCTGCGGCGTTTTCTTTTTTCGTCTTCCCATATACGCCTCCGTTCGATTTTGAAAGGTCCTTTCACCCTTAGAGCGGAAAACGGCTGTTTAATAGCGTGAAAAGGGTATAATTTTGAAAAAAGCAATAAAAAAAGGCGACTGATTTCTCAGCCGCCCGGAGGTAGGTGTTTTAATATTTATTTGTAAGCAAAATGTGCCGTGCCTTCGTTGTCAAATGAAACGGTTATAACTTTTTTTGCCTTTTTGCCGTCCTTAAAAGTTACGGTTATCGTAATCTCATCACCCGGAAGAGTGCTTTTATCCATATCGGGGTCATCAAGCAGTGCGTCTACCGCCGCCTGCGGCTGATAACCCACGTTTGTGAGCATCAGTATGCCGTCTGCGCTATAATGCCTTTCAAGCACTTCATTGGAAATATCGTATCTGTCAACAGTAAGTGTGTCCACTCCGTTTGCAACAACACCAGTACCGCTGAAATATTCAGAAGTATCAGCAAGATCCGTCAGGAAAAACGCATAGCCGTCTTTGTCATCATAACCTATAACATCGGAACATTTTAAAAATTCCACCTGATAATCATACAGGTCGGTGCTTATGCCGCTGAAATACTCAGAAACATCATGTGATGATGCGTAATCGTCAAAAACGGTTTCCGCGCTCTTGCTTTTAAGCTGGCCGTTTATATTCTGAGCGTCAGCATCGGAAACAGGTATAACAGCCGCATAATAATCGCCGTTAAGCATATCACGTATCATTTTGAGTTCATCAGCATAGAAAAAATAGCCGTTTTCGCATTTGTACTGAACATAATCAATATCATCTCCGCTTACAGCAAAACCTGCATTATTATCCGTATACACACCGGTATCGCCGGAACTGTCTGCATATGCATCAACAGTCAGCTCGGGCAGAAATATTTCTTTATCCCCGATAACAGCGCTGTCTGTGATCTCATCAGAAGCCGATACAACGATTATTGAAAACGGCCTGTCTGTATAAGTGGTCTTATAATGTATTCCGCCTGCGCCAGCGGCTATTATTGCCAGCGCCAAAACGCCGCTTAAAACAGGCTTTAACGGAAAGTGCTTTTTCTTTGACGTTTTTATTTTTTCAAGCACTCTGGATTCCATATAAGGATCAGGTTTAACGCTGTCAAACGCTTTTTTGAATTCAGTATCACTCATATCTGTATTCCTCCAGTTCGTTTCTCAGCAATTCCCTGCCCCTTTTGAGCCGCATTTTTACTGCCGACTGACTTATTCTGAGTGTTTTTGAAATCTCTTTTATCGTCATGTCTTCGTAATAACAAAGGAATATTGCGGTCTTATAGCTTACGGGCAGTTTTTTTATCTTCATACTAATATCAAGCGCTTTTGATATGTCCCGCTCTTTGTCAGCGGCAACGCCGTCATTGTATTCAGCGCACTGCCTTGCGCGGACTTTCAGGGCGTTGCGGCACATATTCTGGGTAACTCGTATCAGCCAGGCTTTTTCGTGCTCCTCGTCCTTGAAATCGGGGGAATTATAAAGCAGTTTCATAAACACATTCTGCATAATATCTTCAGCGTCACAAGTACTGCACATATGCAAAAATGCTATTTTGAATATCAATTGAGAGTGTTTTTCATATTTTTGTCGGAAAATTTCATCAATATCTTTATCTGCCATTTTTCCTCCTTCCCCGCAAAAAAGCGAAACTTATCGCAAAAGCAAAAGCCTGATCAAGCCTTTCACCTATAACACAACTGAGAATACAGAAAAGTCACAAATTAATTAAACAAAAAGGCGGCAGACCGAAAATTTCTGCTTTTCGGTCTGCCTGCCGTAAAACTTTTAATATTCATCACGCGGAGTATATGTGGTGTGCAGAAGATGATGAGCCTTTTCGCTGTTTGGCTTTTCGAGATATTCCTTGTAAAGCCTTTCTATAACAGGCGAATCGTGTGAACGCCTGAGTTTGAGTGACGAATCCTCATCATAAAGCGCTTTAGCGCGAAGTTCTTTGATTGGCACTGTATTTCGTGTTGCATCCCTTTGTATAGGCTGACCGCCGCCGTTTATACATCCGCCTGGGCACGCCATTATCTCTATAAAATGATAAGGAGATTTACCGCTTTCAACCTCTTCACAAAGCTTTCTTGCATCCGCAAGACCGCTTGCCGCGGCAACTTTTATCTCAATTCCCGCAACATTATAAGTGGCTGTTCTTATTCCGTTTACGCCTCTGACTTCACTGAAATCAACAAGCTTGAAATCACCGTCCAAAATATTTGCGGCTGTTCTGAGCGCCGCTTCCATAACGCCGCCCGTTGCGCCGAAAATAACGCCTGCGCCGCTGGCAACGTCAAACGGTGAATCAAACTCCTCGTCCTTAAGAGCGTTAAAATTGATAGCCGCACCGCTTATCATCTGACCGAGTTCACGTGTGGTGATAGCTGCGTCCACATCGCCCTCCATTTCGGGGCGTGTTATCTCAAATTTCTTTGCCGTGCACGGAATTACTGAAACCACATACAAATCCTTTGGATCTATACCCTCTTTCTCGCAGTAATATGTTTTAAGCAGTGCGCCGAACATCTGCTGCGGTGATTTACAAGTTGAAAGATTGGGCAGGAGCGAATGGAAATTATGCTCCGCAAACTTTACCCACCCTGGACAGCACGAAGTGAACATAGGAAGCGGTTTCTTGTTCTTTATTCTGTCCACAAGTTCGTTTGCTTCTTCAAGGATAGTCAGATCGGCTGTGACGTCCATATCAAACACAGCGTCCGCACCAAGCCTTCTTATTGCTCCGGGCAGTTTCTTTTCAACATTTGTGCCTATCGGCAGATCAAATTCCTCACCGAGCGTTGCTCTGATAGCAGGCGCAGTGAAAAACACCACTCTTTTTGACGGGTCAGCAATAGCCTCCCACACATCAGGTACGCTAGACTTTTCATAAAGCGCGCCTACGGGGCACGAAACAACACACTGACCGCATCCCACGCACGCCGTTTCCTGAAGCGGAATATCAAAAGCACAGCCGATAGTTTTGTTGTGACCTCTGTTTCTAGGCCCGATAACCCCCACCGTCTGTTTTGCGCAGGTTGCTGTGCAGCGCATACAGTGGATACACTTGTTGTTGTCCCTTACAAGATATGATGAGGAATAATCGACCTCCTGAAGCATTTCCGTGTCGGGGAATCTGTCCTCATCAACGCCGTAGTCCTTGCAGAGCTTCTGAAGCTCGCATCTGCTTGAGCGCACGCAGGAAAGGCATTTTTTGTGGTGCTCCGAAAGCAACAGTTCAAGAGTTGTCTGCCTTGACTGGCGCACCTTCGGTGTATTAGTCCACACCTCAAGACCCTCTTCAACGGGGTAAACACAGGAAGCCACAAGGCTTCTTGCGCCCTTTACCTCAACTATGCACACGCGGCAGGCGCCTATGCAGTTTATTTCTTTTAAATAGCAGAGCGACGGTATATCTATCCCCGCAAGCCTTGCGGCTTCGATGATAGTGGTGCCTTCCTCCGCTTCAACGGGTATTCCGTTTATCTTAAGTTTAACCATATTCATCGCCCCCTTATTTCTTCTCTATTGCCTCAAAGTGGCAGTTGCTCATACAAAGACCGCACTTGATACACTTATCAGGATCTATTGTATGCGGCTCACGCACATTTCCGGTGATAGCGCCTACAGGACAGTTGCGCGCACAGAGCGTGCAGCCGCGGCATTTTTCCGGATTTATCGTGAATGAAAGGAGCGCCGTACACACGTGAGCTGGGCAGCGTTTGTTTTTAATATGCTCAAGATATTCCTCACCGAACGCGTTGAGTGTGGAGAGAATGGGATTTGCCGCAGTCTGACCGAGAGCGCAGAGCGAGGAATTTTTCATATGATTTGAAAGTTCTTTTATCTTGTCAAGATCCTCAATAGTTGCGGTTCCGTCTGTAATTCTTGTGAGGTAATCAAGCAATTTGCGTGTTCCTATACGGCATGGAGTACATTTGCCGCAGCTTTCGTCCACCGTAAATTCAAGGTAGAATTTTGAAATATCCACCATACAGGTGTCCTCATCAAGAATTATCATTCCGCCAGAGCCCATCATGGAACCTATTTCTATAAGGTTATCATAATCAATAGGAACATCCATATAATCTGCGCTGATGCATCCGCCTGACGGACCTCCTGTTTGCGCCGCCTTGAATTTTTTGCCGTTCGGCACACCACCGCCTATTTCCTCTACTATCTCACGGATAGTTGTGCCCATAGGTACTTCAACAAGGCCAACATTGTTTATCTTGCCGCCGAGCGCAAATACTTTTGTGCCCTTTGATTTTTCTGTGCCTATTGAAGAATACCACTTTGCGCCGCGAAGAATAATAGGCGCAATATTTGCGTATGTTTCAACATTATTCAAAATGGTTGGTTTGCCGAAAAGACCCTTTACAGCAGGGAATGGCGGTCTCGGGCGAGGCTCACCCCTGTGACCCTCAATGGAGGTCATAAGAGCTGTTTCTTCTCCGCAGACGAAAGCGCCTGCGCCAAGCCTTATTTCAATATCAAACTCAAAATCAGTGCCGAGGATATTTTTGCCCAGAAGTCCGTATTCCTTTGCTTGCTGAATAGCAATCCTGAGCCTTGAAACAGCTATCGGATATTCAGCACGTACATAAACGAAGCCCTGCTTGGCACCAATGGTGTAGCCTGCGATAGCCATTGCCTCTATAACAGCGTGCGGGTCACCCTCAAGAACGGAGCGGTCCATAAACGCACCGGGGTCTCCCTCATCTGCGTTACAGCAAACATATTTTATGTCATTATCCTGCGCCATTGCAAAAGACCATTTGCGCCCTGTTGGGAAACCGGCGCCGCCTCTGCCGCGCAGACCAGCTTCAAGCAGTTCGTCTATAACCTGCTGAGGTGTCATCTGAGTAAGAACCTTTGCAAGCGCCTGATAAGCGTTTGCACCTATTGCCTCCTCAATATTCTCCGGGTCAATCATACCGCAGTTTCTAAGCGCAATTCGCATCTGTTTTTTATAAAACGGAGTTTCGGCAAGCGGTATTGTACTGCCGTCTTTATGTACAGTTTCGGGATACAGATATTTATTGATAGGCTTTCCGCCTTTTTTAAGATGGCCCTCAACAATTTCGGGAATTTCCTGAGCTGTTACCTTGCTGTAAAATGAACCCTCGGGATAAACTATCATAATAGGGCCGAGCGAGCATAAACCGAAGCATCCTGTTCTGACTACAAGAA
Source organism: uncultured Clostridium sp. (assembly GCA_900547915.1). Taxonomy (GTDB): domain Bacteria; phylum Bacillota; class Clostridia; order Oscillospirales; family Acutalibacteraceae; genus Eubacterium_R. The sequence goes on from URIN01000051.1 coordinate 5,376, forward strand.
CGTCATCAATACCCTGATTTTCAAGTTCTTTTCTTAGTGCTTTAAGAACCTTTTTTGAGCCCGATGAAGTACAGCCAGTGCCTCCGCAGACGAGCACCTGTTTTCTGTATTCCGTTTTCTTTTCAAGTTTTTCACTTTCAGATGCGGCAAGCTTTCGCACAAGAACAAGATCTCTGTATCTGTCTCTTATCTCATTTAACTCATTTATCGTCATCAGACTCACCGCCCTTCTCGTTTTCAATATACATATCGAGTATTGCGTCAACCTTATTTACATCAAGATTACCGTATACTTCATCATCTATCATAATTACGGGAGCAAGTCCGCACGCACCAACGCAGCGGCAGGAATCGATACTAAACAGTCTGTCCTCTGTGCATTCTCCGTTTTTAATACCAAGGCGTTCCTCTATTCTTTTTAGCACCTTATCAGCACCCTTAACATAACACGCCGTGCCGAGACATACGGAGATCTGATGCTTGCCTTTTGGCGTAAGATTGAACTGACTGTAAAATGAAGCGACACCGTAGACATCGGCAATTGAAATATTAAGAGCTTCGGCAATTCTCTGCTGAATTTCATACGGCAAATAACCGTAAATATCCTGTGCCTCTTGCAAAACAGGCATAAGCCTGCCCGGTGTATCCTTGTATTTTTCAAAAACCTCGTTAAGCCTTTCCCTTTGGCTTCGGGTTTCATCAGTAAGCATATTCTTCATATAACTCCCCCGTTTTTTGAAAAAATGAATTGAATTTTATTTTACTATAAATTTTATCAAAAATCTATACTTTTTAAATAAAATATTTTAACGTTTAGTTAATTTTTTATCAATTTAGTACAAACCGCTATTCATTTAAATAAATTTCCAGCTGATTTCAAACAAAAAAAGCCGCGAAAAACGCGGCTGTGTTATTAAATAAACGATTTTTTATGTTAAATCGAAGTTATTTGCATTTTTTGCTTTCTCTGAGGTTTTGTATTTTACCTGCTGCAATAAGCGCGCCCTCTAAAATCAGCGCAAGACACAACGGAGCGAGCGTAAACTCAAACCTGAAGATGGCAGATAAGACTGTAAGCACACATATCACAGCAATTATCAGCAGAGCTATTTTCCTGCACCGCTTTTTCTCCGCAGCGCTTAGCGGTTTTGACGGTGTGTCAAGAGGGCTGAAAATAACTGTAAGAACCGTGAATACTGCCGCAGGCACGATAAGATAAATCGAAAAACCGAAATCACGCGCAAGCCGGCACATAAGTATACAAATAAATATTGTTGATAAAGAAAGGACAGTACACTTTATTTCCGTATCGGCGTGAAAGCCGCCGGCAAATCTTCTGACAAACTGAAACGCTATGAAAAAGACTATGCCTTGAACGGGGCAGCCGAGCAATAAGCCGAGTATAACGGCAAGAACAAAATAAGCGGCGTGTGAAAACAGCATAAAGAAACCGTAAACATAGAGTTCACGGTTTCCTTCGCTGACCGAACCTTTTTCAATAAGCCTTTCGGTAAGCTTTTCGGCAAAAGAGCCTATCATTATTTCTCTGCCTTGCTGAATTTCTTAAGCTCTGCAGGAGCCTTCGGCTGATAAATGAAGCCGCAGGTTGTGCTGTTTGCATCCCTTTTAAGGGTGAGCTCTACAGCTTTTTCAAGCATGGAAATCTTTTTCATTTTACTACTTCCTTTCTTATTAATATTTACGGCTTTATTTTAATTCAGACATCCATAATTTTCCATATAGTTTGCAAAATCAGAGATTATGTATGCAAAAAAACATCATATTCCGTTTTTTAGTTATAAATTCCTGTTATTTGTAGGAATATATTTTCATCTCAGTGAAAGAGAATAATAATACTGTTTATTTCCCGATAAATTAATGATAAAATTTTCACGGTGATATATATGGTTTTGAATTACAGGATTATGGGATTCAGGATTGCTCAAAGACGTCAGTCATTAGGACTTAAACAGGCGCAACTTGCAAAAACAGTTGGCATTTCCGCAAAATACATATCGGATATTGAAACAGGCAAGAGACACCCGTCACTTGAAACGCTTGTAAAAATATGTGAAGCTCTCAGAATAACGCCCGATTATATTATTTTAGGTGCAATGGTAAAAGAAGAGGATCTAAATATACTTGATTCCTTAAAACTGCTTTCACCGCAGGATAAAAGAAAAGCCGAAAAAATAATACGTATCTTATGTGAAAAATCAGACGACTGGTTCTGAACACCAAAAGTAAAAATCTGTTTAATACAGCTTCAAAAAGCACACAATAAAAACAATTTGTTTATTAACGCTCATAAATAAAAATATACTTTGCAGGGATGTAAATTGATGTTGCGTTGTATTTTCTAATATAATTTTATTGATATTTAATGTAAAAAATATTTTTATCTATTTTTTTGCATGATTTTTCTACTTTTTTGCACACAACCAAGCAAAACAAATACAATATGATAAAATATCATATGTATTTATCACCACCCAACACCCCGGTGATAAAACCGGCATGCGCCGAAAAAACGGAGCGGACTTTTTGTCTGCTCCGCCTTTTTATTATAAGTATAATACCTGTCTCTTATACACATCTCCGAGCCCACGAGACGG
>URIN01000052.1 GCA_900547915.1 uncultured Clostridium sp.
ATTACAACTGTTGAGGTCTGCACCCAATCAACACCTCCGAGATATTCTTTATATGTTTGCGCCGCAACGGGAGACGCGCTGAAATTAAAAATAAGGTTTTGCATTTCTTTCCCCCGATTCATCCAAATTAGTAGTATTATAAAACAGATGGCAGGGATTTTCAACCTTAAATTATCAATTTGTTAAATTTTTAATAATAATTTCGTAATTCGAATGTTAAAATTAAAATTGCGCGTGGCTATTGATTTATTGAAAAAAAAGTTTATAATATTATTAGCGAAAAAAATCAAATTAAACATTAACCTGTTTACGGAGGTGCGCAGCATGAAAAAGGAAACGCTTATTATAGCAATTTTGGTGGCTCTTATCATTTTGTGGATAACAGAGACCATTGGTATGAAAAAGACCGCACGCCTGCTCAGCGGCGCAATCGATATTGGTTTTTCACTGCTCAGATAGTTTTTTGATAACTGCCGCGCTTTTGCGCGGTTTTTATTTTAATAACAAAAAATGACGCCGGCTGAAAACAGCCGGCGTTTTTATTTGATTTATTCTATTATATATTGTTGCATATCTTCACTTTCAAAATACTGAATTGTCTTTTCATCCTGCTCGTTTATAATAACGTCATAAGCATTAAACGGGAAAACAGGGTACTCATCGGGATCAGATAACATATAACCGTTTGCCTTTGCTGCAAAATCTCTTCTCTCTTCAGGAGTCATATTTCTTATATATTCTTTCTGTTCCTCAGGCAACTCATCATTCAGAACATAAACGGTCATATAACCATCATTCAAGATATCATAATAGAATTCAGCATTTGTCTCATTCAATTTATCCTGAATTAAAGTGTCACGCATCTCATCCCATTTTTCAGGCGGAGTAACATAATACTTATCGCCCTCAGTATTTTCCATATCATCTGTTTCATTAGCTGAATACAGTATAGTTTCCACATACATAACATCATCTGCAGACAGTGAATACGGCTTATGCTGAGTAATCGCCTCTTCGCTCTTCATAAAATTAAGATATTCATCCCACAGATTATACTGAATTATATAAGAGCGTTTTATCGTTCTGCCGTCCTTTAATTTATACTCCAAATCAAAGCTAAGCGAACTGTTTATTTCATCTTCATAAGGCTCAGTAACGGCTTCTTCCGTATTAACAGAAGCAAGAGTGGTAGCTTCCGTCACAGCATTGAACTCATCATCCCGGTCGCGCTGGGTATAATTCATAACCTTATTTGAGACCACAAGATTATGGAAATCAACTACAGCCTGAATATTCTGCGGCTCAGTGAACTCAGCTCTATCAGTTTCACTTACCGGCCCGGACAACACGCCAACGATATACCACAACGGGTCATTTTCATACAAGCTGTAATCATCACGTTCAATAACGGTTACGCTCTCTATCTCTTCTGCCTTAGGAACGTATTTAACAAACGAACTTGAATTTGAAAAGTAAATGCTGAACACAAACACAATGCACACCGCAGTGGTCACGCCGAACACAATTCCTGATTTTTTTGTGAACACCTTTTTGCGCTCAATCTGCATCATGCTGAATAAAAACGCGCAGACAAAAGCAACGATGATATTAATAACAAGAGTTGCCAAAATATTTTTCTGAATTCCAAAATACAGGAATCCGGAAACAACAAATGCCACCATAAGGATATATTTTAACACCGAATCGCCGTAACCGCTCTCAGCAATCTCCGCTTTTCTGCGTTTAAACGCAATAAGACCCGCAATATACATTAATATAAATTCAGCAAGGCTTACTGCCGTCATAAATATAAAAGAGCTGTCTGTGGTATCTCTGAAGAGCATCACCAGAACTCCAAACGGTGTTATGCTTGAGAATTTATATATATCAATTATAACACCCCAAACGGAGTTGATTCCCATTGCGATACCCACAAGCATTATTGGCACAGATACAATTCCAACCAAACTGAAAGCGGCATACTGAAGCCATTTTCCGGAAATGGCGGCACACATGGAGCACATTGAATAACCAGCAAGCAGTGCTGCTATAAGAGTTACCGCCTGCTTATATATAACATTGTCCACCATAAAGGACACGTGATCCTGCGCTCTTATGTCAGTAATTATTCCTATTATAAGCGCGAAAACAACAACAGAAACGATTATTGAAAAGCAGATGCTGATAAGCCCAAACAGGAAATTTGCATTGTAGATATGGCTGCGCTTATAAGGAAGCGCAAGGTGATAATCGCACCCGCGACGGTTAAAATAAGCATTATACATAACACCTATAGAAACGGTGCAATACACGGCTATAACGAAGAGCACAGAAATGCCCCACATCTGTGCATTATAAGTGATATAGGATTCTCCGCTGTAACAGGAAATTCCGGTGTATACTGAATATATAACGGAAGTCAAAGCGCATACCGCCGCTGCAACTATTGCTCCGGGCAGCTGCCGGCGCACAACTGACCTGAAAACGCCGGAAAATGCGCCGTTAGCTGAATAATTTGCTGATTTCATAACCTGCCACCTCCATTTCGCTGATGAACAGTTCTTCCAAAGTAAGCGGAAGCGCCTCAAAGAAAACAGGTGATTTTGATTCAATGGTCTGCCTTATCTGTTCTTCATCACCCTTTACGGTAAGCTGTATCATCTTACCCTGATGCGTCTCATTAACTATTCTCAGTTCCGGCCTAATCTGTTCAAAATCCTGGGCATCCATTACAAACTGAACACGATAAACACCAGCGGAATCGCTGTCAATATCCTTTTCAAGCAAAACACCGCCCCGGTGTAAAAGTCCGATATGGTCACAAAAGCCTTCAAGTTCTCTTAAATTATGGCTTGCTATAACGACCGTTGCATTCATCACCGATATATACTCAATAAGTATTTTTTTGACAAGTTCGCGAATAACAGGGTCAAGGCCGTCAAATATCTCGTCAAATAAAATATATTTTGGCGCGTGAGAAAGCGCAAGAATAATTGCAGCCTGCCTTTGCATGCCTTTACTCATTGATGAAATTTTCTGCTTTGAAGATATTGGAAATACGCTTTTAAGATTTTCAAACCTTTTATCATCCCAGCGGGAATAAGCTAACCTGTAATAATGTGCCATCGAATCAACGGTTGCACCGGAATAAAAGAACGGATAATCGGAAACGAATGCAATATTATCCTTTACTTTAAGATTTTCAAAAGGCGCTTCCCCGTCTATACTGACGGTTCCGCCATCTGCCTGATAAATACCTGCAAGTACCCTGAGCAGAGTGCTCTTGCCCGCTCCGTTTGAACCAACAAGGCCAAAAACAGAGCCATCCGGAACGCTGAGCGAAACATTGTCAAGCGCTTTTGTACTGCCGAAATCTTTTTGCAGTTCTTTTATCTCAATCATGCTTTTCCCTCCCATACAGAATCAATTATACTTACAATTTCTTCCTTTTCCATGCCTGCATTTTTTGCGTCCTTAACAGCCGTTTTCAGTGCTTTTTCCGCCTCATGGCGAATAGCGGAAAGGTCTGTTTTGTTTACAAAAACACCTTTGCCTGCCACTGTATATATAACGCCGTGCTGTTCAAGATTTTTATATGCCTTTGAAACCGTGTTGGGATTTATTGAAAGCTGTGTTGCGAGAGCTCGCACTGAAGGGAGCGGACTGTCCGCCTCGAAAACTCCCAAATTTATATATTTCACAACAGCTTTTTCAAGCTGAACATAAATCGGCTCACGGCTTCTTGAATCAAGTGAGAACATCACATCACCTACTCATTATGAATTGCCTTAAGAGCGCTGACCTTGACCGCCCTGTTTGCCGGAGAAACACCTGAAATTACGCCAACCAAAACGGAAAATCCTATTCCGAGAACTATAAGCCACAGCGGAACGGATGAAACAGTTACATGAGCAGACATGCCCTCTGCATAGGAACTGAGCACCGCTCCCGCGACCGCATTTGCTATAACTGAAACTATTATACTTATTATAACACCTATCACGCCGCCGATAAAACCTATAAGCCCTGCCTCACACAGGAATACCGTTTTTATATCGTTAATATCACAGCCTATTACTTTCATTACGCCGATTTCCTTTGTGCGCTCATAGACTGCCATTATCATTGTGTTGCTGATGCCGAAAGCCGCAACAAACATTGATACAGCGCCTATTGCGCCCAGCACAAACTGCACGGCTGTCATTATCTTTTTTATATATTCCTGCTCATCTTCGTTAGAATATGAATTCAGCCCTGCTGCGTTTATACTGCTCTGAACTGATTTTACATTATCTATCTTATCTGTATAAACAAAGACTTCAGAATATTCAATAGGTTTATTAGGCTTGTTGTTGATTGCGTTGTATTCCCTGATTATCTTCTCGGCTGCACGCATATCTATAAAGATACTGCTAATTGAATCCAGTCCCGAACTGCCTGAGCCGCCGAGCACACCCGCCACACGCAGTTTGTGTGCCGCCGAAGTTGAAGATGCAGTCTGATTCTCAGCATTTAATACAGCGGGAGATATATAAAACGTGTCCTTCAAAGGATCTATCTCACAACTCACCAATTTAAAATTGTCATCATACACGCTTTCAACGGAATTACCCTGTTTATCAGCAAAATTTACCACAGCCGTAGAGCCCATATACACGGTGTAAGGATCTGACTGGCGCTTGAGAGTTCCGTTATCTACCTGAACTCCCAGCTTTGCAAGAGTATCAAAATCCACAGCCATAACATTCCCGCCGTTATATGTGTATTTGCCGCGTGTTATGCTAACATAATCAGACATATTGATTACGGGCAAAACCGTTTCAACATGATTCATGCTTTTAAAATAGCTGACGGCACTGTCATTAAGCGGCATTTTGTCTGCTTCATCAGCATTAGGGTCTGTATTTGCGTATACACTGATGCGTGTTGCCGAGGAGGAATTTTTATATTCCTGTGTGAGCATATTATTTATGCCCGCGCCTATCGAGATCATTATAACTATTGCACAGGTTCCTATAACAACGCCTATAACAGTAAGTTTTGTGCGTGAACGGCGCCCCTTTAGATTTTTGAGCGCCATTGCAAAAATATCAGATTTCTTCATCAAGCTCATCGCCCTTTTTCTTTGACTTTTTGCGCTTTACGACAACAGCCGTAACAACAACTATCACAACAACTGCCACCGCGCCCAAAATATAATAAAGTGTGTAATCAGGAGAATTATCCTGCGTATTTGCGTTCTGCGCCTCAAGCTGTGCGTATGGGTCTTCCTCCTGCTGAGCCGTTACGCTGAAACTGCGGGAAACAGATTTTGCATCACCGCTGTCATTTTCATATTCAAACACCAAAGAAAGATCTGTTGCTCCTTCTTTAGTAAGAGTTACAGGCAGGGTGTAATTGCTGACGAACTGCCCGCCCGGCTCAAGATTCCCAATATATGCTGAGGCGAGCTCATTGCCTGCTGCATCAACAAGTTTTACCTTACCGTTAAAAACAGAACTCCTGCCGCTGTTTATAACTGTAAAAGCGCAGTCCTGTTCCTCGCCAACGGGAACTTTTGCGCCCTCAAGCGAAAGTGAACCGAACTCTATCTTTTCTGGCTGAACAACGGGAATGCTGAGCATTAGCTCCTCGCTCTGCGCCTGTTTTTCGCCGCCGTCAAAATACTCATACGAAACAGAAACGGTAACAGGATAAATGCCTGTCTGCGTTGTTCCAAGGCACTTCAGTTTTTGAGTTATCTCCTTAGTTGAAACAATCTTATCAATTGAAACGGTATCTGTTCCCTCTGCTGTGATGAATGCCTCACCGCCGGAAATTTTTACTATAACATTCTGAACGGGAATATTTTTTGAATTATTTTTGAGAGTCATTTTAAGATCAAAAACAGATGAGCCGGAAACAGTATCGCCATAAGAAAAATCAGAAATGATTATATGCGGTGTAAGAACAGAAGAAGATGAAGGGGACGCTGCCTGTGTAACCCTAACACTGCAGTTCACCTCTGCGGTGCCGGTCATTTTTTCACCAGCATCGAAATACTCAAAAGATGCACTGACTGTTACCGGATAAACACCGCCTGCAGCACCTGAACTGCAATAAAATTCCTTTGTGAAAGAATACGTTGACCCTTTTGAGATATTATCTGTCCATACCGAATCGCTTCCGCCGTTTACTATGAGAGCATCTCCTCCGGAAAGACGAATATTTACATTTTTAATATCTATACTAGAGCTTGTGTTTTTTAGTTTGAAACTGAGATTTACGGTATCTCCCGCCTGCACGCTGCTTTTATCGGCAGAAAAGCCCGCCAAAACAAGTGATGGACTTAAATTCTGTGATGAGCCGTCAGCCGCATAAGCAAACATCGGCACAAGAACTATTACAAGCGCCGCCAAAAGCGCTGTGATCTTTGTAAAATTTTTCATAGCGTTTCTCCTTAACTTTGATTGGATACTTTTCCGTCTGTTATAGTAATTATTTTATCGGCAAATGCCGCCACGCCGTTATCGTGCGTAACAAGTATCATTGTGCTGTTATTTTCATGAACAAGCCCGCATACAAGCTCCATAACATTTTTTGTGGTTTCACTGTCCAGATTGCCGGTTGGCTCATCTGCGAAAATGACCCTTGGATTTGAAACGAATGCCCTTGCTATTCCGGCCCTTTGCTGCTGACCTCCGCTCATTTCAGACGGGCGGTGATTTTTTCTGTTTTCAAGTCCCACAAGTCTGAGCATCTCAAGCGCCCTTTTCTCACGCTCCTGCTTGCCTATGCCCTTGAACATCAGCGGCATTGCAACATTTTCAAGCGCCGTGAGTGACGGTATCAGATTGTACGACTGAAAAACAAAGCCCGTGAATTTCTGCCTGAACAAAGTTAATTCACGCTCAGTCATTTTATCTATTCTGTGTTTGCCTATATAGACGGCGCCGCTTGTTGGCCGCTCAAGACCCGCCAGCATATTAAGTAATGTGGATTTGCCCGAACCGGACGTGCCCAGCACAGCGCATATCTGCCCTTTTTCAACCGAAATGCTCACATCACTGAGCGCAGTTACTTTTTCTTTACCGAGAACGAAAGTTTTAGTTAAATTCTCAGTTCTTATTACAGAATCCGCCAAACAGGTACACCTCCTATGAGTAAATTACTGTAATGATACGTAATAGCTTATCAATTGTATGCACTGTACTATTACGCTTAGTACAGTTTACATATACCACATTTGCATACTGTTTGTCAACATATTTTTGAAAAATTTTATAATCAACCCAAATTTGCCTATAAAATAAAGAAATCCGCTCGGAAAACATATCCGAGCGGAAACTTATATCAACCCTGTGTTTGATAAATAATTATATCCGAAATATGCGGAGCATATGTCTCTGTTGAATTAAATTTATTCGAACCGTCATTATATAAAACAATCGTGTTCTCGCCCTGTGTTAACTCAACATTTACAGTAACAGTGGTAAAATTATCCCAAGAGCAGGTATTGCGGCAATAAATCTGCATATCTTTGCCGTTTACGGACGCAGTTATATTATCCTCAACAAGATCAACATTGTAATCGTGAACACCCTGTTCCCTGTTTGCGCTGTAGCTGAGCGTCATTTTATACACGCCGCTTTGGGGTGCGTCAAAAGTAAATGACGCCGAACCAGCCTCGCTTGAAATGCCGTTTATATAATCAACACCAGCCGTGCTGTTTGTTTCAACCACTGCCGTACCTGAGAGAACAGCGCTTTGCGGAGAGAGTGAAATACATTCAGGCATTATCTCCGTAGTATCGGTAAAAGTCAGCTGAGCGCCGCTTTTTGCTATACCTATATAATTAAGGCCCCTGCGCAGGTAAACTTTTGCGGTGCCGTTACTGCCCGAAACAGCAGGCGCGCCGTCAATATCCAGTGCCGTATTTTCAGCAGTCAGCAAATCGTAATAGCCGTCATTG
>URIN01000053.1 GCA_900547915.1 uncultured Clostridium sp.
AAAGTGCACTTTAAGATGTATAATACAGTTAAAGACAACAATTATCTTTTACATATAAAGGAGATGTTTTCGTGAACGAAAATGAAATCAAAAAGGCTTTAGGCGCGTCTGCTGTATTTGAAACAGGCGATCCAAATGATTCATTCGCACAGTATTTTACTGGACAAAGCTATCTTAAAATGCTTACTACGGACGGTGTTCCCATAGGTAATGTTACGTTTGAACCCGGATGCCGCAACAACTGGCACATACACCACGCTTCCAAAGGCGGCGGACAAATACTTCTAGTTACAGGCGGCAACGGCTGGTACTGCGAAGAAGGCAAACCTGCAAGGAGCCTTAAACCCGGTGATGTTGTTGTAATACCGGCTAACGTAAAGCACTGGCACGGAGCAAAAAAAGACAGTTGGTTCTCTCACCTTGCTGTTGAGGTGCCAGGAACAGACACGTCAAATGAATGGTGTGAACCTGTAACAGAAGAAGAATACAGCAAACTTTGATACACTCATATATGAATAACAAAAGCACAGTCTTTTGACTGTGCTTTTTAATTTTAAGATATTACTCATGCTCGCAAATAATTTTGCGGGTCTTGAGAATAGCTGAAGAAGAAACGGAGAACTCGTCAAGCCCCCAATCAATAAGTTTGGGGATCATATTTACATCGGCAGCCGCCTCTCCGCACATACCTACCGGTATGCCTGCCTTTTTGGCGTTTTTAATAACTGCCTCTATGGCGCGGAGCACAGCGGGATTATTTGAATCATAAAGATATGAAACCTCTCTGTTTCCTCTGTCTGCAGCCATAGTATAACCTGTAAGATCATTTGTGCCTATACTGAAGAAATCGGTAACAGCAGCAAGTTCGTCTGAAATAAATACCGCCGCAGGCGTTTCTATCATAACACCGAGTTTGATGTCCTTTTTATACTGAACGCCTTTAGCTTCCAGCTCTGCCTTGCATTCACCCAGCAACATCTTTGCCCTGAGTACTTCATCAACTGTGCACACCATAGGAAGCATGATTTTTATGTTTCCGAAACAAGCGGCACGAAGCAGTGCTTTAAGCTGAGTTTTGAAAAGTTCTGTATTTTTCAGACAATAACGGATAGCGCGAAGCCCCATAAACGGGTTATCCTCTTTTTCTATCTGAAGATACTCGATATGCTTGTCACCGCCAACATCAAGTGTGCGGATTATAACTTCTTTTCCGCCCATCGCCTTGGCTACAGTACTGTAAGCCTCAAACTGCTCATCTTCAGACGGTGCTTCGGTACGATCCATATAAAGGAACTCTGTACGGAAAAGTCCTATGCCCTCTGCGCCGTTCACAACGGCTGAGTGAACATCCTCGGCTTTAGCAATGTTTGCGTAAACTGCCTTGACATCACCGCTTTTAGTCACGGTTGGTTTATTTATATACTTTTTGAGCAGAAGTCTTTCCTGTTTTTCCTGCTCCTTAAGTTCTGAATAATGCTTTATCTCATCTTCAGACGGAGAAGCTATAACAACACCCTTTACTGCGTCTACTACAAGGCTGTCTCCCGTGGCAAATACATTATCCGCGTCCTTAACACCGAGAATACACGGTATACCCATCGCCCTTGCGATAATGGCGCTGTGGGAGGTTACTCCCCCCACCTCGCCTATAATAGCTTCCACATTCTTGGGATCAATTTTAGAAGTCATACTAGGAGTGAAATCAGACGCTATGAGAACAGAGCCCTTTGGCACCCCGGAAATATCAACTTCTTCTATGCCCAAAAGAATTTTTAAAAGGCTGTTTCTGATATCGTTTACATCGGTGGCACGCTGTTTGGTAAGCTCATCATCCGTTGCTGAAAACATGGCGTAAAACATGGAGCAAACTTCATCAGCAGCTTTTTCCGCAGTCATTGAAGAAGATGTGATATTCTCTTTCATCTGACCAATCATAAACGGGTCAGCAAGCATAACGAGATGCCCTTCAAGGATTTCTGCGTTTTTTTCTCCCGCCTCTTTTTTCAGCGATTCTATAAGAGCTTTTGTTTCGGCGGTATAACGGCTTACAGCATCATCAAGGCGCTTGCATTCATTTTCCGGTGTTGTGAAAACAACATCTGAATAATCCAGCTTTTCATCCTTAATGACTACGGCATTACCTATTCCGTAACCCTCGGAAACCGCCGTGCCTTTGTAAGTTTTAGAAATTCCCATATCAGTCCATTCCGTTTTCTATCATGGATGCGGCTTTTTCAAGCATTTCAGCTTCATCTTCGCCGCTGCATTTTATTGTTACTTCAGTGCCGTATTTTATGCACGCAGCCATTATATTCATAATGCTTTTTCCGTTGATTTCCTTATCACCGGCTTCAAGCGTAATATCTGATTTAAACTTTGACATCTCGCTTACAAAAACATTTGCCGGGCGCATATGAAATCCCATTTTATCTACAACTTTAACTGTTTTGCTTACCATTTAATTATTCCTCCGATTATAAATTATTTTGCTGCCGGAACTTTTTTCTTTTTAAGAAGTGCAAGCATAAGACAGCCTACTATTGAACCTGCTACAAGAGCAACAATATATCCTATTACATTATCTACTACAGGGAATACAAATATTCCGCCGTGAGGTGCAGGAAGAGAGCAGTTAAACAGTGCTGAAACAGCGCCTGCTACGCCAGAACCTACTATACATGAAGGAATTACACGAAGCGGATCTGCAGCTGCATAAGGAATTGCGCCTTCTGTGATGAAGCAAAGTCCCATTACATAGTTTACAGGGCCGCTCTTGAGTTCATCTTCAGTCCATCTGTTCTTAAAGAATGTTGTTGCAAGTGCAATTGCGATTGGGGGTACCATACCGCCTATCATAACCGCTGCCATAGTCCAGTCATTTGCTGTTGTGGCATCTGTAAGCATTGCTGTGCCGAATACATAAGCTGCCTTGTTGAACGGGCCGCCCATATCAATAGCCATCATTGCGGCAAGTACGATTGAAAGAAGGATTCGGCTGCTTTCACCGAGTGCTGTAAGTCCGTTTGAAAGCGCTGTGTTGAGCAAGCCGATAATCGGGTTGATGAGGCACATAAACAGACCCATAATGAGTGTGCCGAACAACGGATAAAGGAATACGGGCTTTATACCGTCCATACTCTTTGGCAGGAAGGAGAACAACTTTTTGAGCAGAAGCATAATAAGACCTGCAACAAAACCTGCAATAAGAGCTCCAAGGAAACCTGATACAGCTGTATCATCGCCTACAAGGCCTTTGTTGTCAATAAGGCTGCTGAAAGTGTAACCGCTTGAAGCGAATACGCCGCCAATAAAGCCGGGAAGCAAGCCCGGACGATCTGCAATTGAGCTTGCGATATAAGCTGAAAGAACAGGAAGCATGAGCGCAAACGCTGCTTTACCTATCCAGAATACGATGGCTGCAACCGGGTTTGTAAAACCGAGGTTCGGGCCTGCCGGTGTGCCTGCGATAGTATCGATAAGGAAGCCAAGAGCAATAAGAACACCGCCGCCTACTACGAACGGGAGCATATGTGATACACCGTTCATAAGGTGCTTGTAAACTTTTCTGCCAAAGCTTTCCTTTTCCTCGCTGTACTCATCCGAAGCACCTGCATCGCCCTCGTGATGATATACCGGTATATTGCCGGAAATAACTTTTTCAATGAGTTCATCAGGTTTATTTATTCCCGAAGAAACAGAGGTTTTGAGAACCTTTTTACCTTCAAAACGCGCCATTTCAACATTTTTATCTGCTGCAACTATAATACCGTCACACTCATCTATTTCTTTTTTGGTGAGTCTGTTTTTCACACCGCCTGAACCGTCTGTTTCGCACTTGATTGTATAGCCAAGCTTTTCGCCTGCCTTTTCAAGAGCTTCAGCCGCCATATAAGTGTGAGCTATACCGGTGGGGCAAGCTGTAACAGCAAGAATTCTGTAACCTTCAGGTTTCTTTTCTTCCTCTTTGGGAGCCTCATCAGGATACTTAATAGCTTCCTGTTTGTTGATTATATCAAGAAATTCTGCCGGAGTTTTTGCTGCTCTGAGCTTTGCGGCAAAATCCGCATCCATAAGCATTACCATAAGGCGTGAAAGAATTTCAAGATGAACATCGCCGTCTTCAGTTGCGGCTATCATAAATAAAAGGTCTGACGGTTTTCCATCCGGAGCACCGTAATCAACACCGTTAGGAACTGTAATTGCTGCAAGCGCCGGAGCTTTTACCGCGCTTGTTTTTGCATGGGGAACCGCGATTCCGTCTCCTATTGCGGTTGTGCCCTGTGCTTCTCTTGCAAGGATAGCTTCTTTATAAGCGTCCTTGTCTTTAAGGTTTCCGGCTGCTGCGTGTAACCCTATAAGGGCGTTAATCGCATCATCCTTTGTTGAAATGTCCAGCCCTAAAGTTATAGCTTCAGGCTTAAGCAAATCAATGATTCTCATATATTTTCACCCTCCGTTTAAAATAATAAATTATAACCTGCCAAAGGCATCGTCTATACCAGCTTTATCTGCGAGGCCGTAACTGAATGCCGTAGCGTTTGAGCAGGCTGAGCCCAGTTTTAAAGCGTAAGCGTAATCACGCTTTTCAATATACCCTGCAACAAAGCCGGCTACCATTGAATCTCCGCAGCCTACGGAATTAAGCGGCTTGCCGGGTATAATTCCAATTGTGTGGACGTCTCCGTCCTCCGTTACAAGGGTTGCACCGTCTTTTCCCCTTGAAACAAGAACGTTCCTTGCACCTTTTTCCTGAAGCAGCTTTGCATATTTTTCAATCTCTGCTTCATTATTTATTTTGACCCCAAACAGATCCCCGAGTTCAAAATTGTTTGGTTTTATAAGGAACGGATGATATTTAAGAACATTAAGCAGCAGATCACCGGTTGAATCGACCACCGCTTCAACACCTGCCTGAGAAGTAACTGACAAGATTTTTTCATATATATCGGATGGAAGTGCTCCCGGCACGCTGCCCGCAAGCACGATAACATCGCCATGTGTCAGATTTCTTATCTTATCAAAAAGTTTTTCGACCTCTTCCTTCTCAATCGGCGGGCCTACAGCGTTTATATCAAGCTCTGTTTCGGCTTTTATCTTAACATTTATACGCGTCATTCCGCTTTTTAGGCCAATGAAATCGGTATTTATCCCGTCTTCCCTAAGAAGTTCTTCAAGCTTTTCACCTGTAAATCCTGCCTTGAAGCCGAGCGCCGTATTTTCCATTCCGAGCCTTGAAAGAATAGCGGAAACATTGATTCCTTTACCCCCGTAATAAAGCTCCTCACCGTATGTGCGGTTGATATCGTCATATCTGAGTTTTTCAACCTTCATAACATAATCGAGCGCGGGATTAAAGGTTACGGTATAAATCATATTATCGCCCCCATATTATTTAAGAACTTTTACTACTGTTTTGTTCCTATAGACCTCTTCCGGTTCACTGTCCGTAATTATACAGGCTGTATCAATGGAAGCAAACCGAACTGACGAGATCTTTCCGAATTTTGAGGAATCAGCAAGAACATATGACACAAAGGCATTTTCCATAGCGGCAGCCTTTACATATGCCTCTTCAGTATCCGGTGTGGTAAAACCGCCGCTGTCCGAAACTCCGTTTGCGCCAACAAAAGCTTTGGTAAAGTTAAAGCCATGAATACTGCGCGCTGCAAGGAGCCCTACTACTGCCTGCGTTGTCTTTTTAAGTTTACCGCCCAGAACATATACGTTAAGCCCTTTATCAGCCAGTCGCTTGGCATGCATTATGCCGTTGGTTACGAAACTTGCGGTACATGCAGGATCAATATAATCAATCATATAAAGGGTAGTGGTGCCTGCGTCTATATAAACAAAATCATCATCCTGAAGCTGTTTTGCGCAATACTCGGCAATTTTTTTCTTTTGCTCAATATTTTCCGTTTCCTTTGAGCTTACATCCGCCTCGCGCGCTATAAACTGCCTGTCTGAAAGCGTTGCGCCGCCGTGCACTCTATTAATGTTGCCCTTTTTTGAAAGTTCTATTAAATCCCGCCTTACGGTTGATTCAGATGCATTAAGTATTTCTGTAAGTTCTGAAACGCTTACCGCGCCTTTTTCCTCAATGATCTCTAGGATTTTGTTTTTTCTTTCTTGGTTAAACATATTTCCTCCGGAGGTTTAACAACCTGTTGCAACTAAATTTTATCAATCCGTTCATAAATAGTCAACATTAAATCTTCATTTTCGTGCATTTCAACAATCCAGCCTTACTTTTTATGTCTTTTTGCACAATGATCGGCGTATTGTATGACTGATTTTGACCGTTTTGGAAATTCCGCAATATAATCGTTCACAACAAATTTATAAAAATCAAGAAGAATATTTGAGTAAAAAACAATTTTCACAAAAAAAAAGAATAAAAATGCGTATGCATCTTTATTCTTTCCTGTTTAACTATATATAATCTTTTAATTAATTTTTACTTTTTATATATTCATCAATAGCTTTAGCTGCTGCTTTTCCTGCACCCATAGCCTTAATAACAGTCGCCGCTCCAGTTACTGTGTCTCCTCCGGCAAAAATGCCCTCACGTGAAGTTCTGCCGCTTTCATCAGCAACAATGCAGCCTCTTCTGTCTACATCAAGACCTGCGGTGGTTGCCTTTATAAGAGGATTTGGCGAAGTACCGATTGCAATTATAACGCTGTCAACATCAATGATATGTTCACTACCCTTTATCTCAACAGGACGTCTTCTGCCCGATTCATCCGGCTCTCCGAGTTCCATATTGATGCATTCAATACCAACAACATTTCCGTCATCATCACCGAGAATACGGGTAGGATTCATAAGTGTTTTAAACTCTATCTGCTCTTCAATGGCATTTTCTACTTCCTCAGCCCTTGCAGGAAGCTCCTCCATTGAACGGCGGTATATAACATAAACTTCTTCAGCACCTAGGCGCTTAGCACACCTTGCGGCATCCATTGCTACATTTCCGCCACCTACAACAGCAACACGTTTTCCGTGCTGAACAGGAGTTCTGCTATCCTCTTTATAGGCCTTCATAAGATTTATTCTTGTAAGAAATTCGTTTGCAGAGTAAACGCCTTTAAGATTTTCGCCTTCAATACCCATAAAGCGAGGGAGTCCTGCGCCTGAGCCGATAAACACGGCGTCATACTTCTGAAGAATATCATCTATTGAAATACTTCTGCCGATAACAACATTTGTTTCAACATCAACACCCATTGCTTTAAGGCCTTCAACCTCACGTGCAACGATAGCCTTGGGAAGTCTAAACTCGGGTATTCCATAAACCAAAACGCCGCCTGCGATGTGAAGAGCTTCAAAAATAGTTACTGAATAGCCCATTTTTGCAAGATCGCCCGCGCAAGTAAGAGCACTGGGGCCGGAACCAACTATTGCAACGCTTTTACCGTTTTTCGGAATATCTGTTTTTTCAAGATTTGTATGTGAATTGTGATAGTCGGCAACAAATCTTTCAAGTCTTCCTATACCTACAGATTCACCCTTTATGCCTCTAACGCACTTTGATTCACACTGTCTTTCCTGTGGACAAACTCTGCCGCAGACTGCAGGAAGTGAAGATGTTTTTGCAATTACCTGATATGCTTCCTCAAACTTTCCTTCTGCCACAAACGCAATGAATTCAGGAATTGAAATATTTACAGGGCATCCTGAAACGCATGGACGATTTTTACAGTGCAGACATCTTTTAGCTTCTGCTATCGCAGTCAGTTCATCATAGCCAAGTGCAACTTCTTTGAAATCCTTGTTTCTCACAAGAGGATCACGGCACGGCATTGGGTTTCTTTTTGTGATATCCAACTCACTGCACCTCCTTGCCGAAAAGATTACATTCTTCGGTGCGTTCAAATTTCTTATACATTGCACCGCCTGTCTCTTATACACATCTCCGAGCCCACGAGAC
>URIN01000054.1 GCA_900547915.1 uncultured Clostridium sp.
CGTCGGCAGCGTCAGATGTGTATAAGAGACAGTTTATAAGGACAGCAGGCTTTATATACTTGATCAGACACTGCTGCCAAACGAAGAAAAATATGTTGAGATGAAAAGCCTTCACGACTGCTGTGAGGCTATAAAAAAACTTATGGTAAGGGGCGCGCCTGCAATAGGCATATTTGCGGGTTACGCTATGGCTGTTTTCGGTAAAGAAGAGCCGAAAAAAACCAAAGCAACACTTGACGATGCCAGACCTACGGCAGTCAATCTAAGCTGGGCAACATCAAGAGTATTGAAAGCGGCTGAAAACGGAAAAGATATGCTTGAAGAAGCAAAAGAGATACATGCCGAGGATATTGAGATGTGCCGCAAAATAAGCGAATACGGACTTTCCCTGCTGAAAGACGGTGACGGCATCCTAACACACTGCAACGCAGGCGAGCTTGCCACTTCTAAATACGGAACAGGTCTTGGTCCTCTGATACTCGGTAAGGAAAAAGGATACAACTTTCACGTATATTCAGACGAGACACGACCTCTGCTTCAAGGAGCGAGACTTACGAGCTTTGAACTTGAAAAGCACGGCATAGACGTAACTCTTATATGTGACGATATGGCAGGATATGTAATGAAAAAAGGTTTTATCAACGCTGTGCTTGTAGGCTGTGACAGAGTTGCCGCAAACGGCGACACAGCAAATAAAATAGGCACCTCTTCTCTTGCAGTTCTTGCAAATTATTACGGTATCCCCTTTTATGTTCTTGGACCTTATTCAACGATTGATTTCAGCACCGAAAGCGGTGACGGTATCAATATTGAGCAAAGGGAGCCATCGGAAATTAAAGAAATGTTTTTTGAAAAGCCGACAGCACTAAAAGAAACTAAATGCCTTAATCCCGCTTTTGACGTTACAGACGCAAAGCTTATAACGGCAATAATTACAGACAAGGGAATTGTGCGCCCGCCGTACACTGAAAATCTGAGAAAAATTATCGGAGGCTGATTTTATGATAAGATTTTATAACGGCAGGGTGCTAACCCTCAAAAACGGCTTTGATATTACCGATGATGAGGTTTGGACAGACGGCGGCAAAATAGTTTATGTAGGAAAGAACTATGATAAAAAGGCGGACAGAGAAATAGACCTTAAAGGCAACCTTCTTATGCCTGCTTTTAAGAACTCGCACACACACTCCGCAATGACTTTTGCAAGGAGCCTCGCTGACGGTCTGCCTCTTGACAAATGGCTCAACGAGAAGATTTTTCCGCTTGAAGCAAAACTTACGGCAGATGATATTTACACTCTTTCACGTCTTGCATTTCTTGAATATCTGACAAGCGGCATATCTGCCTGCTTTGATATGTACTATTTTCCGGAAGCTATGGCAAAAGCAAGTGTTGACGCCGGTTTCAGAACAGTAATGACCTGTGGTCTCAACTCATTCAAAGAAGACCTCGGAGCACTTGAGGTCTACTATAACAGATACAATAATTATGATGAGCTTGTTTCATACAAACTAGGATTTCATGCCGAATACACTTGTTCCCCTGAAATTCTGAAAGGTGTTGCAAAGATAGCAGAAAAGTATCAGGCACCTGTATTCGCACATTCAAGTGAAACTAGAAGCGAAGTTCAGGGCTGTATTGAAAGATACGGAAAAACACCTACGGCATTATTTGATGAACTTGGAATTTTCAATTACGGCGGCGGTGCTTACCACAGCGTTTGGGTTAATGATGATGACCTTGAAATATACAAAAAGCATGGAATATGGGCTGTGCTGAATGCCGGTTCAAACTGCAAACTTGCATCTGGAATTGCTCCCGTGGTTAAAATGCAACAAAACGGAATTAATATTGCCGTGGGCACTGACGGTCCCAGCAGTAACAACGCACTTGATATGTTCAGGGAAATGTATCTTATCTGTGCTACACAGAAACTTGCTGAAAATGATGCCGCAGCATGTGACGCACAGGAAATTTTGTATGCGGCTACAGTGGGCAGTGCAAAGTGTATGGGTCTTGATAACTGCGATATTATTGATACAGGCAAAGCAGCGGATCTCACCGTCATAGACCTCAATTCGCCTAATATGCAGCCTTTGAATGACATAGTTAAAAACATAGTTTACAGCGGATCTAAACTCAATGTAAAACTTACTATGGTAAACGGCAGAATACTTTATGAAAACGGTGAATTCATCGGCACAGACACAGAAAAGCTGTATTCTGATGCTCAAAAAATAACTGACAGACTGAAAGGAAATCAAGACTGATATGAAAACAAAATTAATTAAAAGAATTTTATGTTTCATTATGACTTTCTGCTTTATTACGGGTACAGTAACGCCGGCTTTTGCCGAAACTCAAGGAGTAAACGCAAAAGAGGTTACTCCCGTAATACTTGTTCCTGGAATAGGTTCATCTGCGCTCTATCTCAACCCTAACACAGACGAACAAACGTCTCCGATTTCCATAGGCAACAGCTTTATTGGTGATGTGATAAAGAGCAACATTATCGGCTCAACTTTGAGCGCGTGTGCCGGAATGAATGTTAACGCTGAAAAATACATTGAAAGACTCAGTTCCCTAATTGCCCCGTTTACAACGCTTGCTTGCGATGATGACGGAAATTCTGCCGACAACATAGGAATTGACTGTTACTGGGAAGACCCGCTTTCCAATCATCTTGAATACCTTGACTCAAGAAACACGGCCGAACCGGCTGTTGCAAAAGGTCTGTGTGACGCAGTCGGAGCGGAAAATGTTTACATATTCAACTATGATTTCAGACTTGATGTAGTTGACTACGCAATTAAACTTAATGATTTTATAGACAATGTAAAAGCACAGAAAAACTGCGAAAAGGTTACACTGGTATCGGCATCACTCGGCACCTGCATAGTATCCTCATATATAGATATGTATAAAGATAAAAATGACATAAAAAGAACAGTTTTCCTTGACGGCGCTTTTCAGGGCGTTTCAATGACAAGACTTTTCCAAAAAGACTTTTATCTTGACACCGAAGTTGTTTTCAACTTTTTAAACGGACTTGCTCAGTGTTACAAAGGCAGTGCGGTAGATTTTGAAACTATAGCAAAATGGATAAACAGATTTGGCGGCACTGCTGAAAACCTTATCGATTTTCTTAAAGTGCTTTCAAACGATGACAATATAGACAGCCTGTACACAGAAGTACTGCTGCCGATAATAGGCAATATGCCGAGCCTTTGGGAATGTATCCCTTACGATTATTTTGACGACTGTGTAAAGGCTATGACTGATATCGGCTGGCTCAGCACAGACAGCGGACTTTATACGAAGATAACACGATATCATGCAATTCAGGGACGTCTTGCGCAAAATCTGACTGAACTTCAGAACAACGGCGTTGAGGTTGCAATCGTATGCGGTTACGGTTTCCCGGGTATGCCATGCACCTCAGAATACAACAACACAACTGATATGCTTATCGACACACGGTACGCTTCAGCAGGTGCTGTAACGGCAGATTACGGCGACACTATTGCTCAGGACGTTGCAGAAAAATACAGCGACAAGCAACACCTTTCAGATGACGGAATGATATATTCAGGAACATGTGTATTGCCCGACCAGACATGGTTTTGCAAATACGTTCAGCACATGGAATTCGTTTACGATACCGATGTAAACAGATTTATAAGCACTATAGCTACAACTAATGCGCCTATAAACATTAATTCTATAAAAGAAGAGACCGGATACGGTCAGTTCACTGCCGTAGATAATGATTATAAGCTTATCAACGTTGAGCAGGAGACCAAATAAAAATATTAAATATACTTACTGAAAAAGGGGCGGTATATACCGTCCCTTTTGATTTTACCAAATATTTTAACAAGCGTATTGACAAACGCGTTTATACTGTATATACTGTGTATATACAGTTAACTGTTCAGGAGAAATAATAATGTTGATTTTTATAAACAATCAAAATGGTGTGCCAATTTATGACCAGATATATCAGCAGATAAAGGCTCAGATCATAAACGGGGATTTAGAGGAAAACTCTGCCCTGCCGTCAATCAGGAGCCTTGCAAAAGAACTGCACATAAGTGTAATAACAACAAAGCGAGCATATGAAGAACTTGAAAAGGACGGCTTTATTTACACCGCTCCGGGGCGAGGCTCTTTTGTTGCGAAGAAAAACACTGAACTGCTGCGTGAGGAAACGCTGAGGCAAATAGAAGAACATCTTGACGCGGCAATTAAGCTGGGAGCATCATGCGGTTATGGCATTGATGACATTATAAGCACACTCAGAACTCTTAATGAGGAGGAACAGTAATGAACGCTGTTGAGGTTAAAGACCTGACAAAAAAATATAACGGCTTTATGCTGGATAAAATCAATTTTACCCTTCCTTCAGGCTGTATTATGGGACTTGTTGGTGAAAACGGAGCAGGTAAAAGCACAACGATAAAGCTTCTGCTGGGAATGGCATCAAAAGACGGTGGTACAATAAAAATCATGGGTAAAGACCTGAGCGAAGTTTCAAAAGACGATATAGGTGTAGTTTTTGACGAATGCAGATTTCATGAAGCTTTTACGGCAAAAGACATAAATACCGTTCTGAAAAATACTTTTAAACGCTGGAATGAAAAGGAATTTTTTGATTGTCTCAGAAAATTTGATGTACCTGCTGACAAAAAGATACGTAATTTTTCTCGCGGAATGAAAATGAAAATATCAATAGCTGCCGCAATATGCCATGATGCAAAACTGCTTTTGCTTGACGAACCAACAGCAGGACTTGACCCAGTTGTGAGAAACGAGATACTTGACATTTTTTATGATTTTATCAGCGATGATAAACACTCTATCCTTATTTCATCACATATAGTGAGCGACCTTGAAAAGATCTGTGACTACATTGCTTTTATGCACAAAGGCAGAATGATACTTTGTGAGGAAAAGGATAAACTGCTGTCTGAATACACACTTGCGAATTTAAGTGAGCCGGAATTTGACAGCATCAACGAAGCTGATATTCTGGGCTACAATAAAACTCAGTTTGGAATTACAGCTGTGGTAAAAAAGAAATCTGTACCAAAATTAATTAACATTCAAAAAATAAATCTTGAAGACCTGTTTGTATATATGATAAGAGGTGAACGCTGATGAAAGGGCTTTTAATTAAGGACGCAATACTCATTAAAAAATATTGCATTTTTCACATATTGATATCAATTATGTTTTTTGTTATGTCCATACTAGGTTCATCAAATCTATTTTTCAGATTTTATTCTGTAGTAATGTTATCAATAATACCAATCACTATTTCAGCATATGACGAGCAATGCAAATGGAACGCATATGAAGCCGCGTTACCAATAAGCAGGAATTATGTTGTACTTGAAAAATACATTGTTGAACTTATAATGGCAGTTCCGTCAACTCTCATTTATTCAGCGATACTTTTAATACTGAAAAGAGAGAATACGGTTGAAATTCTTTCAAGCGCACCACTTATGCTTATATGCGGAATACTGCCGTCAAGCATAGTGCTGCCGATAATCTTTAAATTCGGATATCTTAAAGGAAGGATAATTAATTTCATAATAATTGCAATTGCGGCAATGATTTCAATAACATTTTCCGGATACATTTCTATAGATGAAAACCTGAAAATGTTTAACACTACATTTGGGATTATAGCTTTTGCAGCAGCAGTTGTAATATTTACTGTCTCTCTGATAGTATCAATTACAGTATATAATAAAAAAGAATTTTAAAAAAAGAAAAGCCGCGGAATATTCCGCGGCATATTTTTTGATTTTAAATAAATATTATTGATGCGGCAATAAGATACTGGCCTGCGTAATAAAGGAAATGATTTATAAACAGGTGGATCGGTTTGTCCCATCCACGGCTGAAGTATGTGAAATTAAGCACAACATCAGAAAGCGTGAACAGCACTGAGCCGACCGCCATTACTATCATTGATTTTTCCTTGGTTACGAATGCGGCAAAAATAGACGCTACCGTAGTTAAGGTTAAGAATATAACATAGGCAAGCACAACTTTTCTGTATTTGCCATAATGAACTTTCATTATATTTGCCGAGAAAACCGTTGCGCAAGCTATTACGACAGCTACAACTATACAGATAAGCACCCACCACCATTTAAACTGGTTGTGGTACATAACGGCGCCCGAATAAAAAATATGTCCTACAAGGAAAAACAGAAAACCCGCCTTAAGGTAAGAGTTAGCGTCCTGCGGATATATGTACTTCAAATCAAGCGCAATATCACCGCAAAGCCCAAGTATACCGCCCATTATAAGCAATGAGCCGTAAGCGGGATAATTGTGTGGGTTTGCGTTGAACGCAAACACCATTGTAAGCAAATAACAAAGAGACGAAACTATCTTAAAGAAAAGATTTTTAATACTTGCTCCCTTTGCTCTTGAAAAAAGAAAAGCGATTGAAACAACTAGACCGGCTGATAAGGTTATGTAGTAGTACGGCATGGTATAACACCCTCCTGCGATTTTATTAAAGCCTTAAAAGTCTTCCTTTTTATTAAGTATATCACAATAAGGGGTATGTCTGCAAGTACCCAAGCGCAAGGTCCTGCAAAACAAACCGCCGCAAAACCAAAAACAGGGGTAAAAATGTATGAAACGAGTATTCTTCCTATAAGTTCTCCCGCTCCGGCGATGGTATTTGCATAAGTAAATCCAAGTCCCTGGAGTGTGTTTCTGAGTACAAAGAGAATTGAAACAAAAACATAGCATCCGCCTATGGTATAGAGATACTGATTTGCGTATCCGAGAATATTAGGATCCGGTTCATCAATAAACCACTGAACCACATGCGGACCCACAAATATAAGTACTGCACTGCAAAACAGAGATACAACAATATCAAGTAAAAATATATTTTTAACCGCTTTTAATATTCTTTCATACTGTTTGGCACCGTAATTCTGAGATACAAAAGTAGAGTTGCTGACGCCCAATCCGCTCATAGGTACATTCATAATCTGCTCTACCCTGCCCGCAGCAGTTATAGCTGCGATTGCCGATGAACCGAAAGCATTGATAGCAGTCTGAAGTACCATTGAACCGACAGAGGTAATTGTAAACTGAAGTGAAACTGGTATTCCGAGTTTCATTTGTTCCCAGCAGATCTTTGCGTTTGGCTTTAAATCAGAAACCTTTACTCGCAAAAATTCCTGTTTTCTGAAAACATAAATACCTGCAAAAACTGCCGCCACAAGATAAGAGAAAACTGTTGCTATAGCTGCTCCCTCAACACCCATTTTAAGGTTTTTGACAAGCAGTATATCAAGAAACAGGTTTACAACAACACTGATTGCAAGGAAATAAAGCGGGCGTTTACTGTCCCCCAAAGCGCGGGCAATACCCGTAAAGTTATTGAAAAGCATCTGGATAGGAACGCCGAAATAAAGAATATTTATGTAAGCTGCTGAAAGATCTATAATATCTTCAGGAGTATTTATTGCACGAAGGATAGGATCAGAAATCAGATGTGCGCACGCAGCAATAATAACGCCTATTATAAACGACAGAGCAATACTGTTTCCGGCATATTTATTCATTGCCTTATATTCCTGAGCTCCGAACTTCTGCGCAACGGGAATAGTAAAGCCACTCGTGAGACCAAGCGCCGTACCGATAATAAAACTGTTAATAGAACCGATATTACCAACAGACGCAAGTGCCTGCGTGCCAACATATCTGCCTATGATAATATTATCTACAAAATTATAAGAAAACTGAAGCAGAGAACTAAGCATTATCGGCATGGCAAAAACGATTATTGCCCTTACCGGACTGCCTTTTAGAAGGTCATTTTTCATCTTGCTTACCTCCGTTTTTTTAACAGTATACTGCCTGTCTCTTATACACATCTCCGAGCCC